>DATCDU010000038.1:0-3645 GCA_036510525.1 Minisyncoccota bacterium | reverse complement strand
GCGACCTTAGCCTGCGACCAACCGGAACGCACGAGCTTCACCGCATCCATGCGGACACGGGGCATCTTGGGATTTGTGTTATATGCCATATACATAGCGTGGGGTATACCGAGGGGTATTCCAAGCTATTGAACCATTACGTACCGCTTGACGAATATATTGTCAAATGGTATGATGTGCGCAGATAACAGGAGGCAGTACATTATGGATATCGATCCTATCCGTCCGGCGCTGGATGCGGCTTTGCGGACCATTCCTCTGTCATCACAATTACAATATCGCCGTTCCGGGCTCCATTGCATGAACAGGCAAGGACTCCCTCTGCTTGAAGTCTCCGGGAAACTCGAGATTCCGCCTGATGAACTAAAAAGGTGGGAGCGAGACGAGATAACACGCAAGGGTCGCCGACGCAGGAACTTTCCGAGTTAAAGCGATCAGTCGCCTATGCCGACAGCGAAGCCGCCCACCCATACGGGCACGGGCGGTTTTTATTTATCTTTTAATCCGTCGAGGTCGTGGATGTCGCTTGCGGTACGATAATGATCATTGTCTCCCCCGGCTTTTTATAGTTAAAACGCGCGCGGAGTTCTTTCTCCAAGTTGGCGGGGTTCGAAAGATATTGCACTTCCTGTTGTAAACTCGTCTCCTGCGTCTGCGCCTTCGTCAGGTTCGCTTGCACGTCCGCCAGCTGGCCGCCGAGCGACCACTCCTGTCCTACAAAAGAAAATACCTGCGCGGCGATGACGATGAGGAAGAGTGAGAGCACGACGATGGCGGCGATCTTCATGGCTTTAGTGTAGATGCAATGAAAAAAGCAGGCAAGTATCTATTCTCCAATCCTGAATTCGCAAAAAATGTAAACTCGGGGTTGGAGGGTGATGCGAGCTTTACAAAAGCGCACCACCCATGTTTTTGTTCTTGTCACCGTGAAGAGCGTACCGGCTTATTAAAGAGTGCCGTTCCTCCGATGACCATGAGGCAGCCCGTGAGGAGGGCACCCATGCCGATGCTTACCTGAGAGTTATCCGTGACCCAGACATAGCTTTGGGGATCCTGAAGCCCGGAGCAAAGGGCAACGATCAAGCCCACGACAGCGACGAGCAGTCCCAGCGCCATAGCGATGGTTCCCAAAATTCTCATAATCATAGAGGCCCTCTCCAATGGGCTATAAATAGCCTACCATAATAAAATATTATTGTCAATATCCCCTATTTCTTTAGGATTTCCCTGAACACCTCCGGCGAGATGTCCACGCGCGCTCCGGCCTGAAGACGTTCTTTGCCCTTCTCCTGCTTCTTCCACAGCTTCATCTTGCGCGTGCGGTCGCCGCCGTTCTTGCCGAAGTTGCCAAGCTCTTTCTTCATGGCCGGGATCGTTTCTCGCGCGATGATGCGCCCGAGCGACTTCGCCTGGAGCGCCTGCGAGAACTGCGCCTTCGGCAAAAGCTCCTTCAGGCGCTCCACCGTCTGGCGCCCCTCGCGCTCCAGATCTTTTTTAGGGACGATGCGGGTGAGCGCGGGGACCACTTCGTTCACCACCACGATCTCCAGCTTCTCCACTTCGGACTCGCGCTCCCCCGCCAGCTCGTACGTGAACGAAGCGTATCCCTGCGACACCGATTTCATCCGATCATCAAAATCGCGGATGAGTTCGCGCAGTGGCATCACGGCTTGGATAAGCAGATTCTCGCCAATATTTTTTACTTCACTGATCTCTATATCGAACACCGTCTGCATGTTGAGCACGGCACTCAAATATTGCTGAGGAGTAAGGATCTCCAAATTGACGAGCGGCTCCCACACTTTTTCCGGATGGTCGGGAAAATCCTGCGGCTGTTTGATAACAAACACCTGGCCCTTATCCTGCACGCGGTACGCGATGGACGGAAAGCTCGTCAGGAACGTCAGATTATATTCACGCTCGAGGCGGCTTGAGATGATCTCGAAGTGAAGCTGACCAAGAAAGCCGACTTTCAATCCACGACCGAGCGCTTCATTCGAATCCGGCTCAAAGCTGAGCGCCGCGTCGTTCAAACGCAATTTCTCAAATCCACGCTTGAGGTCGTCGAACTTCGTCTCACCGTCGGGATAGAACGAGATAAAAACGACCGGCGCGGGCTCGCGATAGCCGGGGAGCGCGAGTTCGCTTTTCCGCGCGCTGCCCAAGCCCGTCGAGTCACGGTTGGCAAGGATCGTGTCGCCGATGTGCACGAGCTCCGGCTCTTTCAAGCCCGTGGCGATGTAACCGATCTCGCCCGTCAGTAGCTTCGGCGACGCCTTCATGTCCGGCGAAAAATATCCCACTTCTTTTGCTTTGAATCCATCGGCGCTCGCCACAAGGTGCATGTCCTCCGTTCCGAACTCGCCACCAAACACACGCACGTTCGCGATGATCCCTTTATGGTCGTCGTACATTGAGTCGAAGATGAGCGCTTTGGAAATATTATCGTGCCCATCTGCCGAATGGCCGGTCTTCGGCGGCGGCACGAATTTCACCACCGCTTCAAGCAATTCCTTCACGCCCGCGCCGGTCTTCGCAGAAACGCGGAACACTTCGCTCGGCTCGATACCCAAAAGCTCCGCAGTCGCTTCCACCACTTTTTCAATATGCGGCAGGGCAAGATCGATCTTGTTCACTGCAGGGATGATCCGCAGTCCCGCCTTCTGCGCGCCGCGCAAATTGGAAAGCGTCTGCGCCTGGATGCCTTTCGTGCCATCTATTAATAGTATGCCGCCTTCGACGGCGTTCAGCGCGCGCGACACCTCGTACGCAAAATCCGAGTGGCCCGGCGTGTCGATCAGATTCATCACATACTTTTTTCCGTCGTCCGCGGCGTATTCCATGCGCACCGGCGCCATCTTGATCGTGATTCCCCGCTCGCGCTCGAGCGGCATCCGATCCAGGTACTGCGCCTGCATTGAGCGCATGGGCACCGTGCCCGTCATCTCAAGCAGACGGTCGGCGAGCGTCGATTTTCCACTATCAATATGGGCGATGATAACGAAGTTGCGAATATGTTCCATTGCGGCCATTGCCGCAAGTGTACCAAAAAAACGGGCGTACCTACAAGGAAGACGCTATGGCTTGACGATCTTTTCGAGCGCTAAAATGCGCTTATCGTGGCTTTTGAGCTCGGTCTTGCTATCGCCCACCGCTGACGTGATACGTTCCTCCATGCGGAACAGGTCTTGCTTTGTCGCCATTTTTTCTTCTATAGCATTGAATCGCTTTTCGTTGTTACGCGATTCTTTTTCTATCATCACCGCAAGGTCGTCTATCGTCGTTATTTTTTTATTCATGCAAAAAGCATACGCCTTTACTTCGCGAAGTCAAAAACTTTTTAATGATTTTTTAATATCTATTTCCAGCGATTTACGGAAGTCGATTTCCTACTATCAATATCGCAATGATAACGGGGAGTGGATGCGATTACGCCATATGCCGCATTAGGAATTTCTTCATAGTGTGCCAGCGTAGATCCTTTTCATTTCACATCCATTATTGTGGCGGCACCCAATTGTTGGGCGGAGCCGTAGTAACGCTTGCCGCTGAGGAAACAGTACTTGAAACAGAAAATATGGAGCTTGCGATATTGGCTGTATCGTAATCTTGGGTATAGGCGATCATTGATCCAGGGGTGATGGA
>DATCDU010000037.1:0-10243 GCA_036510525.1 Minisyncoccota bacterium | reverse complement strand
AGCGCAAGCTCGCGCGGATTCACAACCCCGTCGTCATTGATTTCTGGGAGAAGGAGGCAGTGAAGGCCGGCGGCGAAGCGTCCCTCGCGAACATGACGCCGTACATCACGTCCAAGTTCAACAATTTCATCTCGAATGACTACATGCGCCCGATCATCGGCCAGCCAAAGTCATCGTTCAACTTCCGGGACGTGATGGATAATAAAAAGATCTTGCTCATCAATCTTTCGAAAGGAAAAATAGGGGACATCAACGCCGGACTGCTTGGCATGGTCTTTACCGGAAAGATTCTGATGGCTGCGCTCTCGCGCGTGGACATTGCGGACGCGGACAAGCGGCCGGACTTCAACCTATATATAGACGAGTTCCAAAACTTTACCACCGACTCGATCGCCACGATTTTGTCCGAAGCGCGCAAGTATCGGCTGAACCTGACGATGGCGCACCAGTTTATCGCCCAGCTTGAGGACAAGATCAAAGACGCGGTTTTCGGCAACGTCGGTTCCGAGCTCGTGTTCCGCGTGGGCGTGCAGGACGCCGAATTTCTTGTGAAGCAATTCGAGCCCGCGTTCGACCAGAATGACCTCATCAACATCGACAACCTGAACGCCTTCGCCAAAATTTTGATAAACGGGCAGACGTCCAAACCCTTCAACCTGAAGGTTGGCACCGCTTCATGGAATGGCGGGAATAAAGAGCTGGCGGAAAAGCTCAAGGAGTACTCGCGGATGAAGTACGGCCAGGAACGGCAGGCCATCGAGGACGACATCTTCAAGCGTTTGCGGTCATAGGGGAATTTGGTATACTGAATAAATCATTTACGTGAGCGGGATATCGCTCAATGTGGGTGAAATTCGAAAGGGGAGTTACGTATGAACAATCTGTGTATTTCAGGCAGTAACGCACCTCCGAACAGCTCTTCGACCCAGAAGGCAAACGCCAAGGCCAACAGTCGGCTCTCGACGATCACGGCACACACCGGATGCAGCAACGGCGCCCGCGGTGCCCCCAACCGGTCAATGCAGACCGACTGAAGCGCTGGCATGAACTATCCGTGGGTCCTCTCTAGGGCCTGCCGATAGTCAAAACTCATTTATGGATTTTTATTAGAAGCTACCTCCCTAGGTAGCCTTTCCCATTTTTATGCACAGCCCCATTTGACGGATAAGATCAAGAAGCATATAAATATTCTTAGAACGGAATTCAATTCGCGCCAAGGCGCATCAATTGGAGTTAGGCACCATGTCGAAATCGAGGGTCGTTACCTTCTGCGCGCTGTGTCAAGAGAAGCAGTGCACTGACGATACCATTGCGATAGTGGCAGCCGGTTTTCCTGGTTTCCAAACGCCCGACGAGGTCCTCCAGAAGTATAAGATCGCTCAGCAATGCTTCCGAAGATCCCAGGGCGGTTCCCGCAAGAAATCGTTTGCCAGCAACGCGATCCGCCACGCGGCGTATCTCTTCAGGCAGGTTCGGCTTTCACTCACGAACGCTCTCGAAGCCTTCTTTCGGAACTGCAAGATACACTTCCACGAGCGTCTGCAGAAGATCGATGCCTTTGAGGAGGAGCTCCGCGAGATGCGGCGCATCGCTCAGAACCTGATTTCCGACATCGCGAATTACGGTCGAAGCCGCTACATCAAGATCGAGCGTGCCGCTCAGCTCTACTTGGCGGCCCACATCCAGGTCGAAGCTCTTGAGCAGAAGCACGAGAAGCTCGTCTCAATGGCCTTTGCATGAGGCCCTCCACACCGCCCACGGCGCGCCACCCATTTTCATCTGGGTGGGCGCCGTATTTTTTTATGATAAAATAAGAGGATGATCAAATATGTGAGCGGCGCGAGCCCGAAGGCGCTCGCGGGGACGGCGTTGTTGCGGCTCGATTTCAATACGACGGACGACTGGCGGATGCGTGCCGTCTTGCCGACCATTAAATTATTGTTAAAAAAATCCGATCGCATCGTGATCGTGAGCCACTGGGGCAGGCCGATGGGGATGGATAAGAAGTTTAGTCTTCGGAGCGACGCGGCAAAACTCTCCAAACTTCTCGGCGGCAGAAAAGTGACGTTCATCGATCATTTCCGTTTTGTGGAAATAAAGCGCCAGGTGGCGGCAGCGCCGCGCGGTTCGATATTCCTCATTGAAAACTTGCGCTTCCTACCCGGCGAGGAGAAGAACGATCCAAAGTTGGCCAAACAATTGGCCTCGCTTGCGGATTTCTATGTGAACGACGCCTTTGCGGTCTCGCATCGCGCGAACGCATCGGTCGTCGCTGTCACGAAGTTCTTGCCCTCCTACGCGGGCATTGAGATGGAGAACGAGATCAAGTCGCTTGGGAAGGCGATCGTGAAGCCCAAGCGCCCGGTGGTGCTCGTGCTCGGCGGGGCGAAGGCGGCGGACAAGCTCGGCGTCATCACTTATTTTAAAAATAAAGCGGATTGGTTTTTGTTGGGAGGTGCAAGTGCGAACACGATCCTGTGGCTGAAGGGGGTGGACGTCAAGAAGTCCATCAAAGATAACGACCCCAAGGAACCCCCCGCGTTAAAAAAGATAGGGGGATATAGGAGTGTGGTATTGCCGACGGATTTTGTGTGGGGCGCCGTTGGCGGCGGCGCGAAGAACGCCATTCTGGATATTGGTCCCAAAACGATCCGTGCGTTTGGCAAAAAGATCGCGGCGGCGCGAACGATCATCTGGAGCGGTCCGCTCGGCCTCATTGAAAAGAAAAAATATGCCGTGGGCAGCATCGCCGTCGCCCGCGCGATCGCCCGCAACCGTCGGGCATTCTCCGTTTCCGGCGGGGGAGAGACAGTGATGTTTCTGAAGCAGTACAAACTGGATAAAAAGTTCAGCTTTATTTCCACCGGGGGCGGGGCGATGGTGGATTTCTTGGCTGGGAAAAAATTGCCGGGTATTGAGGCGCTGCGATAAAAAAATGAAATACGATATCTATTTTCATAATGATTTTGATGGTCGCGCGAGCGCAGCCGTGATGCTGGCTTTTTTGCAGAGCCGCGGTGATGATATCGAGCATTTTGTCCCCGTCAACTATCATCTTACGAAGCAATGGATGGGCGAGAATTTTTTTCGTAAGCACAAACTATTCAAAGGAAAGAGAAATCCTCCGATCGTCGTCGACTTCATGTATCATCCGGGAACCGCATTCTGGTTTGACCATCACCCGACGGCATTCAAGAAAGATTCCTGGAAAAAGAAGTTCAAGCCGGATCGGTTCCACCATATCGAGCCGCGCTACGCTTCCAACTGCCATCTCACCTACGCCGCCCTGCGGTCGGATTTCAGGTGGAAACCGCAGCCGCACCTCAAAGAGCTCGTGCGCTGGGCCGACGTCATCGATGGAGCGCATTATAAGAATCCGCTTCAGACGATCACCATAAAAGAGCCGGCGTTCGAGATCGACGCCTTTGTGGATAAGACCGGCGACGACGAAAAGCAGACCGTTTCATTGATAAAACTTCTTGCAAAAAAGTCCATCACAGAGATCGCCACATTAAAAAAAATAAAGAAGGCGGCGGCGAGCATTCGGAAAGATAATCTCAAGACGCTTACCTTTTATAGGAAACATCTCAAGGTCATGGGCGATGCGACATTCATCGATCTCGTCGGGAGTGGTTTTCACTCGCTTCGCTTCGCGCCGTATTACCTGAAGCCGAAACTTATGTACGGAGTTCGCCTGACGGAAAAAAATGGTCTGTACCATCTGGGCATTGGCGCGAATCCCTGGATCAAGGGTGCGGCGGAGAAGAAACATCGTGATGCCCATGCGGGCGAGATATTAAAAAAATACGGCGGCGGCGGCCACAAAAAAGCCGGAGCGGTCGAGTTTTCTACGAAGAGTGCCGCTGAGAAGGCGGTCGTCGAGATCATCCCGCTGCTCAACAAATAAGTATGTCCGCAAAAAAGAAAAAGTTTTACGCGTATTTTGTTCCCGGTGGAAAAACTGGCGTCGCGGACAGCTGGGCGGCGTGCGAAAAGATCGTCTCCGGCAAAACCGGCGCGCGGTTTAGGGGATTTGATAGCAAGAGCGACGCCGAAGCGTGGCTCTTGCACGGCGCGCTGTATGAAGCAAAGGCGTCGACACCGCGGCCGAATCTCAAGCCCGGGATCTACTTCGACGCCGGCACCGGCCGCGGCGCGGGTGTGGAGATCAGCGTCACCGACGAGCAGGGAAAGAATCTTCTCCATAAGGCGATCGCAAAAAAACATCTGAACAAATTCGGCAAACATCTTCTTAAGAACGACGAGGCCACAAACAATTACGGCGAATTGCTCGCGCTCAGCTATGCGCTCGAGATCGCGCGCGCAATTCGCGTGAAGTACGTGTTCGGCGATAGCAAGCTTGTCATCGAGTTTTGGTCGCAGCGGCGGATCAAGCGCAAGGACTTACCGGAAGAGACCGTCGCGCTCGCGGACGAAGTGTCGCGCGCTCGGGAAGTGTTCGAAAAGAGCGGCGGCACCGTGGAGCGCATCTCCGGTGATTTCAATCCTGCGGATCTGGGGTTTCATAGATAAAAATTCAGATAAAAAAAAGCGGCGCATCTGGTTTAATGCGGCCGCCGAGATCGATGCTGCAGGGTGTTGCTACACTCTAAAGCCTAGTTCATGGGCAATACGTTTGAGCTCCGGAAGCTTTGGCTCTATGGCGCCGCCCTCGATTTGGGTATATCGGGAAAATCGCACATCTACACGGTGTGCAAACTCCATTTGGATGATGCCGCGCGCAACACGTTCCTTACGGATCGCTTTGCCACGTTCTAATTGATCCTTGGGCAGTTTGGGAAGTCGTTGTTTTCTTACGGAGTGATTCCGTGTACAAGGCTCCAATGTCAGAACGGCTTTTGCCAATTTATGTCCCTCCCCGAATGAAAGTGAGATGATAATCTGCAAGATACCGATTTTCATAATACGGCATACTCGTGACATGTCAATAAAAAATCGGCGCCAGGTGAGAGCGCCGACCAGTAGATGGGGTCGAACGAGATCATGTAGAGCGCGCGATGAGCCGGATCTTAGCGCCCATTTTCCACAGTGCGCAAAGCGGTGTCTTGTGGTCCCATTCTTCGCTTGGCGCGGTGATCTTGACTTCCCCACCGAGCTTTTCCGCAATGAGATGGATCGTCCCCACCGTGACCGATGGCCCGGTCAGGATCCCTTTCCTGATCTTATGGAGCGACCACATATTTATCCTCATCGCCGCGGAAAGCGAGCCGAGATCAGGATAGTTGCTGGCGCCGAGCAGGGTCTTAAAATCCTCTCCGAGGTTGGTTATAGCGGTTTGCTGGTCCTCGGTGATGGCGGGGGATGGTTTTTTTTCACAGAGCCTGAGCTTCATCTATAATTCCTCCAACACGCACACACGGTGCAGACCACATAGTAAATTTTTATTGGTCATCTTGTCAATATTGATCTCAGATGCTATGATTTACGAGCTGGTCATCCAGACGGTCGCCGTGCGACTATCACCCCGGCCTTACGGCCTAGGGCAGCCGCGCGGAGGAAAGTCCGGACACCCTCCATGTGCAAACATGGATAAAACAGTAGCGGCTAACAGCCGCCGTTCGTAAGAATAGAGGTGCGAGCAGTGACGTCCACGTCGGAAACGGTGTGGAGGACCCGATCCCGAGCTAGAAGGTCCAATTCCGCCATAGGGACAAAAAAGCGGAAGTGAAACGGCAAAATCCTTACTGGGTGCAAGGCCGTGCTCTCGGCGGTTCGCAAGGATCGCAGAGAGAGTGCCGCAATGAGCCCGCGAGCGATCAAGGGCATAAGATAAATGACCGTCCATCTCGTTTAACCACGCGGTCGACAGAATCCGGCTTACGGATTGCCAGCCTTACATCCTCCAGCAATGGGGGATTTTTGATTGGATTGACATTTATCCATTATATGGTATATAATAGAATCAGAAAGAAGGAAGATATCATATGAATAGTCCGCTTGATTTTTTTCAGGAAACTGGGGAAATCAAAATTGAGGTCCCTGCCCTTTCTCGGCCGAAAGACGAGGATTTGCGGAAAATGTATCCGTATATGAGACGTCACGTGCGAGACACTTCGCCGGAGATACCTCTGATTCTCACTCTCGGTACGGTTCTTCGCCCTGGCGAGAAAGGTATCAACGGTGCGGAATATGAGAGTCGGCTTCAACCCATCTCCAATATCTTACTGGGACACCAGCATTGGATTTGGATAAACGAAAACAGGAACAGAATCCCAAAGCTGGTAGTTCTAATTTATTGAATCCGGCTTACGGATTGCCAGCCTGAAATCCTCCAGCAATGGAGGATTTTTGATTGACAAGCAACGCATATTTGTGCGATTATTTCGACGGAAAGGGGGATTGCTTATATGTTGCAGATTTGTGCGCCTGGCACGGACCTGCGTGTCATTGACCAACACGGCGACAGAAGCATGGGCTCGGTGCGCGTCATCGAAGACCGTCGTTGTCTTATTGATGTTGAGAATAGCGATGGCGGCCGTGGCTCGTTTGTATACAGCGCCGATAGTCGAACGTGGCAGTTGGACCCGGAGGGTGACCCAATTTGGGAAAAACTCGGCTACGATACCGAGGGTAGCTACCGCTACGTTTTTGCAACAAGGGAGTAAAAGTTTCCGGCGAAGTAATATGCAGGCAGTCCCGCACGCGCGAGGCTGCCTGTTTTCTTTTTGTCGTTACGGATGGATTTGCGTTTGACCGCGATGACATCTTTCCTATAGACTTCTCGTTAGAGGGAGGCGGCCATGTCGCTATCAATACAATCAAAACAGCTTCTTTGGAAGGTAACCGCATGGCTCTCGCGAAATGAGCCACACGGCCACGAATTTTCAATCTGGGTTTCCCCATCATTTCTCGAAACCGCGAGGCGGATCAAATATGATGAGGGAAAACTTCAAGAATGTGCGCGGTCACTCGCCACGATGTCTGGCGTGATTGTTTCACGGGGATGTCGGTATTTGTCCTTTGGGCAATGGGGACTTCAGGGGATAGATCTTCTGGACGGCGGGCGTTGCTTCCATCTCCAAATGTCATCCGAAGGACTTTTCACAACCGCGGGCGGGAAGTGGTCGAGCCACAACATTGATCATGCAAGTGACCAGTCACTCCTGATGGCCATATGGCTCTCGTGGGCACAATTCGTCGAGGCGGAGATGCAAGTATGACCCGTGGCGTTATCCCGCCGAGGCGCACCAGCAACACGGTGCGCCCTTTTCTTTTGCCAGCCTGAAACGTCCCAGTAATGGGGCGTTTTTGATTGACATCCTTCCATAGAGAATATACATTGTAGGCGAAGGGAGAGGAGTGTTTTGCTTATGGAAGGATGGGAAGAAGGATTCGGTGGCGGTTTCTCTGTTAATACTCCTGCGGGTGAAAGCGGTGCTGGGAAAGGACCGGAGTCTGATCCTAAAGGAAATTGGCTGGGACGGCTGGTAAACCGAGAATGGAAGGGACTCAAATTGCCTTTGCTGATTCTTATGGGAAGCTGGGTGGCCGCGGCGGTCATTCTTTTCTCCGCTAAGAACTACCTCATAGCGACCGGGCGTGAGCTGTGGCCGTTATATTTCATCGGCGGGGCACTTATTTTTTGCGGATGGCTGACATGGGTCGGTCAGCGGCACCGCGAAAAGGCGGCCATCAAGTGATGTATCGTGGGCGCACCAGTACAACGGTGCGCTTTTTTCTTTTGATCTGAGGCGATGCTATACTCTCACTATGCGAAAAATATTTTTATTCATGCTTGTCAGCGTCGACGGTTACTTTGAAGGCCCCGATCACGACATCTCGTGGCATAATGTCGACGCCGAGTTCAATGATTTTGCCAACAATCAACTCGGCGAGATCGGCACTCTGCTTTTCGGTCGGCGAACGTACGACCTTATGGCTTCCTTCTGGCCTACGTCAAAATCAGCGACTGCGCAGTTTATGAACGCGTTGCCGAAAGTCGTCGTTTCGCATTCAGCATTCCAGCCGGAATGGGAAAACACCACGGTGATCTCCGCAGACGTTATAGAAGATGTTCGGAAGCTCAAGGCCCAAGCCGGAAAAGATATCGCTATCTTTGGCAGTAATACACTTTGCGTTTCCCTTATGGAAGCGGGACTCGTGGATGAGTTTAGAATTATGACGTGCCCTGTTGCGCTCGGAAAGGGGACGTCGCTATTTGCCGGTCTCTCAAAGCGAATGAAGTTTCATCTCACAAAACAACGCGAATTCAACTCGGGTAATCTGTTGCGGTATTATGCTATTATAAATATATGAAAAAATATCTCGCCGAAATGGTCGGGACGTTCGTACTTACGTTCGCGGTCGCGCTGTCACTGACGGGGAAGCTTGCGCTCCCGACGCCGCTTATGGCCGCCCTTGCGCTGGGCCTCGTTGTCTATGCCGTTGGGCATATCTCGGGTGCGCACATCAACCCCGCGATCACCGTTGGGTTGTGGTCGCTCAAAAAGATCGGCACGAAGGACGCGATCTTCTATATCATTTTCCAATTTATCGGCGCGATCATCGCGCTTCTTCTCAGCGCTTCCTTCACCACGCCCCCATCGCTTACCGTTCTTAATAATTGGCCGGTATTTTTCGGCGAGCTGTTCGGCGCGTTCTTCTTCTCTTTTGGCGTCGCATCCGTTGCCACGGAAAAAGTTCCTGCGGCTATGAGCGGGCTTGTGGTGGGAGCATCGCTCTTCCTGGGGATCTCATTCGCATCATTTTTATCGAATGGTGTTTTGAATCCTGCCGTAGCGCTGGGCATCAATTCTTTCTCGCTTTCGTATTTGTTCGGTCCGATCATCGGGGCCATTCTCGGCATGCAGGTGTTTAAGATGTTGTCAGAGAAGAAATAAGCGAGGGGTTATCATAGACTTATGAAAAAAGATCTTACCATCAATAATGTTCCCGTGTATTATTCCTATCCGGACGATGGGAAGAAGCACCCCGGGCTTATCCTCATAGAGGAGATTTGGGGAGTGGATGATCACATAAAGTCGGTCGCGGACCGGTTCGCCGCGGAAGGGTACAGCGTGCTTTCGCCGGAGCTTTTGCCCGAGGGGTTGCTCGCGATGCTCACGCCGCAATTGCAAAAAGATTTGTTTGACCCGGAGAAGCGCAACGAGACACAGCCGAAGCTCCGCGCCGCGATGGAGCCGATGTCACAGCCGGAATATGCGAGCGGTGCGCTTGCCACATTGAAAGCGTGCGTGGATTATCTTCTTGCCGACTCTCATGTGGATGGAAACATCGGCGTGCTCGGATTCTGTTTTGGCGGCACGTATAGTTTCCATCTTGCCGCGCACGATCCACGCGTGAAGGCGGCGGTGCCGTTCTATGGCCATCCACCGACAGATGCGGAGATCCCGAACATCGCGTGCCCCATACTGGCATTCTACGGAGATCAGGACGCGAATCTTATGCAGTCATTACCAGCGTTCAAAGAGAATATGGAGAAGGCTGGGAAATCGTTCGAAGCAGTCGTCTACCCGGGTGCCGGTCACGCGTTCTTCAATGATACAAATGCTCGCGCGTATAATCGGGAGGCCGCGCTCGATGCGTGGGGAAAGGCACTCGCGTTTTTGAAGGCCGAACTACCGCACTGACCGATATCCACCCGCCACGCCGTTCTTCGAAAGCACGACCTGCCACAGCTCGATGTTAGTGCGCGCTCGGAATGAACCGGCGCAGGCGAGGAGATAATATTTCCACATGCGGTAGAATGCCTCGCCATACTTTGGCGCGATCTCCGGCCAGTGCGTATCGAAGTTTTTGAACCATGCCATGAGCGTCTTATCGTAATCTGCTCCGAAGTTATGCCAGTCCTCCATTACAAATCGCCCTTCAACAGCACTGGCAATCTGGGCGACCGAGGGCACATTGCCGTTCGGGAAGATATATTTGTCTATCCACGCGTCGGGTGGGCCTTGATTGGCATTCGCGCCGATCGTGTGGAGTAAAAAGAGCCCGTAGTCTTTCAAATGATCGTGCACGACGTCAATATACTCTTTATAATGTTTCGCCCCCACGTGCTCAAACATGCCAAGCGAGATGATATGATCGAATTCGCCTTTGACGTCGCGATAGTCCTGCAAGCGGAATTCGACCGGCAGCCCTTTACATAGCTCGCGGCCGAGCGCCACCTGTTCTTTGGAGACGGTGATCCCCGTCACCCGCGCTCCATATTTTTCCGCCGCGAACTTTCCAAAACTTCCCCAGCCGCAGCCGATGTCGAGCA
>DATCDU010000036.1:0-44401 GCA_036510525.1 Minisyncoccota bacterium | reverse complement strand
GCGACCTTAGCCTGCGACCAACCGGAACGCACGAGCTTCACCGCATCCATGCGGACACGGGGCATCTTGGGATTTGTGTTATATGCCATATACATAGCGTGGGGTATACCGAGGGGTATTCCAAGCTATTGAACCATTACGAGGGGATTGACAAAATGGCTATATCGTTGGTATAATATACATGTTCTTTAATAATATATTTTCAAGGTTTTTGGGAAGATGTAACGAGTGCTTAGCGGGTTATTAGGTAGCCCCTTAAATACTCGTTTCATCGACGGGTCCTGCCACGGCAGGTAATCTCAACACTAGGAAAGAGGTATGCGATGGAAACCATTGCGAGCCCCACTCCGGTAAAAGTCATCAGCCGCGCTGGCGAATGCATGCGCATGCTGATGGAAGCAGGCCTTACCTTCGACGCTCTTCAGGCGCCGATCGACGACCCCGGTATGCGGAAGCGGCTTGTCCGTTTCTGGATCTCCGGCGGTTATGAGGCCACCACCACGCAAAAGGCCGCGCGCGCGATCATGGGCAACAACTCCTTCGGCATCGAGGAAGCGGTAACCCACTTCGGCGTTCGTCCCACCCGTTCCCAACTTTCGGCTCTCGCTGAGATTCCGTTCACCGAAGCCGAGCTTCGCGAAGCGAAGGACACGCACGTTCTCGTTGCCGTGTTCCCGCTCTCGATTCTCGACATCCGTGACTGCGTCAAGGCGAAGAAACTTCCGAACGGTCAGCGCTTCTTCTACGAGCAGGACTGGTACAACAAACAGGCGTTCGCGAAAGATCGCGGCGATGTGAGTTGGCAGCTCGTTCGCAAGACGCCGGTCGATAACTCGACGTCGAAGAACTGGCAGGAGCAGCAGGCGCTTCTCTCCGATAAGGAGGAACCGCCCAAAGCTCAAGTGATGGTCTACACGATCATCGGCCACTTCCTCGCGACGGGCGAACGTCTGTTCGAGAAGATCTACGTTCGGTGTTCCGACGTGGATTCGGGCGGCGACCTTGTCCTCGTCGGCAGCTTCGGCTCCGACGGTCTCATCGTCAACGGCTACTGGGACGATGTCCGCTATGGCAGCCTCGGCTTGTCCTCCGCCCGGAAGTCCGAGTAAGAACTTTGAACCATGAGGACTCGATCCTCTTGAATTGTTTCCCCTTGAGCCTTCGGCGCATTTTGCCGAAGGCTCTTTCTTTTATATACTGTAATCATCTCGCTCATGCAGGCGCGGTCACGGCTTCGTCTCGCGGGATATCTCACCTTGAGATGTCGCCAGAATATCATTGGCTCACGGGTCGTGATAGCGTGTGACGAAGGATAGAGATGGACTTCTTGCCCGACCCTAGCGGAGGTGATTGTTTCAATCTGCTCCCGAATGAAATTCAGGGAAGAGAGGATATAGGCTCGTTCATGAGCGGCAACCCTCGATTCCCGGTGACGCGGACGGGGGCGGGCAACAGGTGGATTCGGACGGCAACCGTGTCAACGTCGGCAACTTCGACTCCGACGGTCTCAACGTCAACAACAACTGGGACGATAACCGCAATGACAACATCGGCTTGTCCTCCGCCCGGCAGTCTCTCTCGCACAAGAATGCCCGCCATCACGGCGGGCATTCTCTTAGCTGCCTTTCGCGGATTTGATCCATCCGCCGAGCATTCGGCCGATCTCATCGATCAAGGTTTCGAGCGTAACGTATCGCTTCATGTCTATCGTCCTCGTTTCTTTCATGAGGCGGACGAAGATGCGAAGGAGATTGAGCTTCACGCTGACCTTCTCGAGTGTCGGGAGTTTTTCTCCTCCGTAGGCCTGGCTGGCGGACAGGATGCCTTCGAGGATGTCGAGAATAATATTCTCGGATCGGAGCCAGATCGTATGCCGATCCTGCTTATTAATGCTCTCGCGATAGCCATAGAAAGCTTTGTAAAGATCGTAGGCCTTTTTGAAGATCGGGATATCAAAATCGTCCATATTATTTCAATGAAAATTTATCGTGACGTGTTCGACCGCATCGTCGCTCCGGAAAATATTTTTGCGGCGTGGGATGTGTTTCGCAGCGACAAGAGGAACAAGCGGGACGTGCAGGAATTCGAATGGGACTTGGAGAAGAATATTTTTGCCTTGCGCCATGAGCTTATATCCAAAACGTACCGTCACGGCCCGTACGAAGGATTTTACGTCCGCGATCCGAAACAACGCCATATCCATAAGGCCGCCGTGCGCGATCGCGTGCTCCACCACGCGATCTTTTCCGTCATCAACCCACTTTTCGAGGAAACGTTCATTCCCAGCTCCTTTTCCTGTCGGATCGGATTCGGTACCCATCGTGGCGTCGAGGTTATGGGCAGGATGGCGAGGAGCATTCGGCGGAACGGCACGAAGCCCTGCTTCGCTTTGAAATGCGACATCAGGAAATTTTTCGACAGCGTTGACCACGCGACGCTCCTCGCCATAATCGAAAAGAGAATCAAAGACGAGAAAGCGATATGGCTCCTGCGCTCTATTATTGAAAGCTATGACAGCACGCCAGAGAGAGAGAGAGAGAGAGAGAGAGAGAGAGAGAGAGAGAGTAAGCCCGAACCGCGCAAAAGGCATACCCATCGGTAATCTCACCTCCCAGCTTTTCGCGAATATCTATATGAACGAGCTTGATCAATTTATTAAGCATGATTTGAAAGTAAGAAATTACGTGCGTTATACCGATGACTTCGTCATCGTCGCGGAGAGTCGGGAATATCTGGAGCATCTCGTACTGCGCATCGAATTGTTCTTGCAGGAGGAATTACTTCTCACACTCCATCCAAGGAAAATTATACTACAACCGTTTCATCGGGGCATCGATTTCTTGGGCTATGTGACCTTTCCGCATCATCGCTTAGTGAGGACAAAGACGAAAAAGAGGATACTCAAAAAAATGCGCGAAAGCGCTAGAAAGCATGAGGAGGGGATTATAACCAAAACGACACTTGATCAGTCCCTCCAGTCGTATCTCGGTGTCCTATCGCATGCGAGCGCTCACCAGTTACGAGAGAAGATCATCAACGAGTTTTGGATTTTCTAGCCACCGTTTTTAGATCGTCGTGGGAGTGCTACTATTTATATATGCCCGAAGTCTCAAATCAATCCATCTCCGAAATCCTGCGCCAGATCGGCGAGTACTTAGAGATGCAGCACGTGCAGTTCAAGCCGCGCGCGTTCGAGAAGGCGGCGGAGACGGTGGGCGCTATGGAGGAAGAAGTTGCGCAGATCTATAAAAACGGCGGCATCAAGGCGTTGAAAGAAATTCCGAGCGTGGGCCAGTCCATCGCGGAGATAATAGAGGAGCTCGTCACAAAGGGACGCAGCACGGAATATGAAAAACTGAAGAAGGCGACGCCCGTGCGCCTGGACGAGCTCGCGCGTGTGGAAGGGCTCGGGCCGAAATCCATTCAGAAATTATATAAAGAGCTCGGCGTAAAGAACCTGAAAGATCTTGAGGCGGCGGCGAAGAAAGGGAAGATTGGCGTGCTCGAAGGATTTGGCAAAAAGAGTGAGGAGAAGATCTTGAAAGGCATCGAGTTCGCAAAGGGCTCGGGCCTACGGTTCATCGGTGGTTACATGTTCAATCAAGTGCGCAATCTTGAGAAGGGCATCGGCGGGGTGTCTGGCGTTTCAAGAGTGACCGTCGCCGGTTCCGCGCGCCGGCGGAAGGAAACGGTGGGCGATATCGACATTCTTGCGGTCTCTACCAAGCCGGAAGCGGTCATGGATTATTTTACAACGAAGATACCCGGCATCATGACGGTGATCGCCAAAGGGCCGACGAAGTCATCCATAAAAGTGCGCCCGGGGCTCAACATCGATCTGCGGGTCGTGCCAGCGGAGTCGTTCGGCGCCGCGCTCAATTATTTCACCGGCTCGAAAGATCATAACGTCGTGATCCGCAAGCGCGCGAACGAGCTCGGCCTCACGCTCAACGAGTACGGCCTCTTCAAGATCAAAAAGGGTTCGACCAAAAAAGGCGCGGAGCAGGAGGGCACGCGCGTGGCAAGTCGCACAGAGGAAGATGTTTATAAAGCATTAAAGATGGCATACCCGGCGCCGGAATTGCGTGAGAACACCGGCGAAGTGCAGGCCGCGATCAATGAGTTCGCCGGCAAGAAGCCGGGCCTGCCGAAACTAATCGGCTACGGCGATCTCCTCGGCGATCTCCAAACGCAGACCAACTGGACCGACGGGAGCGATTCGATTGAAGTGATGGCCAAAGCAGCCGCAGCGCGTGGGCTGAAGTACATCCTGATCACCGACCACACGAAGCGTCTTGCGATGACGCACGGCCTGGACGAAAAGCGCATCCGCGCGCAATGGAAAGAGATCGATGCGGTGAATAAAAAACTGGGCGGCAAAATAAAAATATTGAAGGGCACCGAGTGCGATATTCTAAAAGATGGCACGCTCGATCTGGACGATGAGACGTTGTCAAAGCTGGATGTCGTCGGCGTATCCGTACACTCGTTCTTTACTTTGCCGCGAGCGGAACAAACGGCGCGGGTAAAACGTGCGATCTCGAATCCAAATGTGGATATACTATTTCATCCTACCGGGAGGCTCATCAACAAACGTCCGCCGATCGATATCGACATCGACGAGATCATTGCGACGGCAAAGAAGACCGGCACGATCATGGAGATCGACGCTTTCCCGGACCGTAGCGATCTTAAAGATGAATATATTCGCAAGTGCGTGGAAGCGGGAGTAAAGATGTGCATCGATTCCGACGCTCACGCGGTGGCGCACTTTGTCTTCCTTGAGTGCGGCATCGCGCAGGCGCGCCGCGGCTGGGCGGAGCGCAAGGACATCGTGAATGCGTGGCCGCTCGAAAAGATGGTGGGATTCCTTAAGAATAAATAAAAAGGCGGTTGCCGATAGGATGTCGTTGGCCGCCTCCGCGTTCTTCAGTTGCCCTGCATTGCCCGCCGTACGTTTTGTGCGATGTCCTCGAGAACCCACGTCTCGTGTCCCGTCGCCTCATGCCGATATACAAGCTCCAAGCCGACATTCCAGAGGACAACCCCCTCATCCACGAGTTCCATATCCAGCATTACCTGCTTGCCGAATCCCGAATTCTGGATGCGGATTTTTTCCCTGTGGAGCGGGAGAGCGTGCGGGTGTGATGCTTCTTCTGCGGTGACTTCGTACTCGCAGCGAAGTGTTCCCGCAGAGAGCACGACGCGGCCGGCCTCGTACGTCTCTACGCACCACACACTTTCTCGCACAACCTTCTGGATTTCCTCGATGGTTGCCCAGTGGAGAAACAAGACCTTTACGGTCGTTATTGGCGAAAGCAAGGGAAGTTCCATCGCTCCACCTCCTGACATGATTATACCACCACATATTTTTATGCTAAACTAGCCCCATGCCGTCAAACCGCGAAATAGATGAATCAAAGCGTATTCCCACCAAGAAGCAGGTGGTGGCCGGCTTCGTGGTCTATCGAAAAACAACGGACGGGATAAAATTCCTTCTGCTCTACCGCCGCGGCAATTATTGGAATTTTCCCAAGGGACACTTCAAGCCGGGAGAACGGAGCATTGATACCGCGCTCCGCGAACTGGAAGAAGAGACGGGGATAAAAAAGACGGAGTTGCGCATGCTCCCGAACTTCCGCGCGTACGAGCGCTTCTATTTTAAGATCGGTAACCAGGGGATCTACGACACCGTCATTTTATTCCTCGCGGAAACGCACAAGGCGGATATCCGCATCGAGCCGCGCGAGCATAGCGGGTATGGCTGGTTCCTCTATCATGACGCGCTCAATGTGATCGGCAAAAAATATGGTGACACACGGAAGGTGTTAAAGCAGGCGAGCGATTACCTGAAGCCGCACAAGCGGATAGCGCGGCCAGCCGCTGCGCCGCATTCCGCGCAAACTCCATCTGTAAAATAAAACGCCCTGACGAGGGCGTTTTATTCTTTCGGTCGGTCTACTTCTTTACTGTAGCCACCACTTTCTTGAATACTTCCGGTTCGTGCTCGGCCAGGTCAGCCAAAATCTTGCGGTCGATCTTGATGCCCGCCTTCTTGAGTGCCGCAATGAAGTTGCTGTAGTTCATCTCCTCGGCGCGGACGGCGGCGTTGATCTTGACGTTCCAGAGCTGGCGGAAGGTGCGCTTCTTTTCTTTGCGCCCACGGAACGCGTGTGTCCACGCGTGGAGCAGTGCTTCCTTCGCGGCGCGCTCTTTGGACTTGCGGCCCCACTTGAATCCCTTCGTGTGCTTGAGGACGTTACGGCGGCGCTTATTGGCGATGGTCCCTCTTTTTACGCGTGGCATGGTGGTGGATCAGAAGTTAATTGTTCAAAAGCGTTTTCAGTGACATAACAAGCGAACGGCTCTTGCGCGAGTCACGGTTCATTTTGCTACTTTTGCGGGTCTTAAAATGACCCACCCCTCCGCGGCGGCGGACGATCTTCCCGTTCTTCGTGATTCTGATTCTCTTTGTGACGCTTTTGGAAGGCATAATATAGAGATGAGCCCCTCGGCTCAATGACAGTAAGCTTACTATATCTTCTGAGGATTGGCAATACTATAAAAAATGACAGGAACCGGAGTCCCTGTCGTATGTGTTTTTCTACTCAATCATTTTCTGGGGGCGGTTTGAGGACCAGTCCGAACTGGCGAAGTGCATCCTGAACCTCTCGTACGTGCATGATATCTCCGTCGGAAGAGAGGAGCTCTTCAACGCTGTATTGGCAGAGATCACTAATATTGATGATGCCATTCGGAATGCATGCTAGGGCAAGGAGTCCCAGTTTGAGCTCTTTCACTTCCCGTCCGATATTGGGATTTTCTCCGCGATTCTCCCACGCCCATGTTTCGTATTCCTGACGGATTTTCTCAGCCCGCTTCTTTGCCCTATCCGCCTCGATCTCCCCAGCGGCCAGCTGACTTAGCATCTTAATGATGTGTTTGACGCCTTGTTCGGTCACGATTCCTTCCTTCTACGTTCTGGCGAAATTTTAACACAATTCGTTACATTGCGCCAAGAACTATTTCTTCGCGATCTGGACCGCCGGGCCGTTGCCCAAAAACTTTGGCTCGTTGAGCTTCTTGTATTCCACAGGAATGAGCGTCAAAAATTCTTTTAACTTTTCCATCGCCCAATCCTTGTTGCGCTTCTCGCGGCCGCGCAGACGCATGACGACCTCAACGGGATGGCCTTCGGCAAAGAACTTTTCCACCTGCCGGACCTTCACCATCAGGTCGTTGTGCGCGGCCTTCGCCGTGATCTGGACGGCCTTCATGGACGCGGTCTTCTGCGCCGCGCGCTCCTTCTTGATCCGCTTTTCTTCCTCGTAGCGGAACTTGTCGTAGCTCATCAGGCGCACGACGGGCGGCGTTGCGGCGGCGGAGATCTCTATGAGGTCGATGCCGTCGTCTGGGCGGGCGAGCGCGAGCGCGTCGGCACGCGGCATGACGCCAAGATTCTCTCCGGCAACGCCGATGACGCGGAGTTCGGGCGCGGTTATTTGATTGTTGATGCGGGGCTTAATAATGCCTCTATTATATCAGCTGTGGTAGAATAATCAAAATGGACGAAACACCGATAACTCATCCCGGCGTCCCCGAAGAGGTCTACCACACCATGGGGAAGAAGACGTTTTGGATATTTCTTCTTGAGCGCGCCCATGCGGCGTTCATTCTGCTTCTGCTCACGATCGTACTCTTCGCGGTCAGCGGTCAAGCATTCCTTGCATCGACGCCGATCGGGAACCTGACGGGATATGCGGTGATGGGCGCGTGGCTGGCGCTCGCGCTGTTTATCGTCGTGTTCGCGGTCACGCTCCTCATCGCGTGGCTCATCTATGCCAACTATAAATATTGCCTCGGCGATGATTCGCTCAAGATCAAGCGGGGGATTTTGAACAAAGAAGAAGTGGCGATCCCATACCGGCAGATCCAGGATGTGGACATCCGGCGCGATCTCTCATTCCAGATGATCGGCCTTAGCCAGATCGTCATCCTGACCGCCGGCCACGAGGAGGACGAGAAGCCGGGCGAGGACGAATCCGAAGGAATATTGCCGGCACTCGATAAGGACCTTGCCGAATGGATGCAGGCGGAACTATTGAAGAGAGCGAATATCCAAAAGGTAACAGAGACCGCGCCCACCCCATAACACAAAATAAATAGCCTATCGTTGTTTCGCTCCGACGTAAGAACGTCCACTCGCTCAACAACGATAGGCTATTTATTTTTTTGCGATACTATTTCGAGCAGCAGCCGCAGCCGACCAGTTTCGTCGCGCCGCCGATGATCAAGAGGATCGGCCATGTGACGTCCACAAAGCTCCACGAGAGCGTTCCCGTTGCTCCCAAAAGGAAGTCCAAGCCGATGAGGATGATGAGCCACGGTATCACTTTGTGATGCGGGCACTTGCACGTCATGCCTTTACCCGGCATTACATGTGTTTCTTCCATAAATAGATTAAAAAATGATTGATTCCCAAATATTCGACCTTTCGCGCCGCGTTTTTGTACCCTTTTATTATAGCATTACGTATGGTATAATAGCGGCAGCCTTATCGAAGGCAGCGGCATTGCCGCATTGGGAGCGCATTGGCTTCGATAAAGATAATCCATGGGTTTGCGAGTCGTTGGCAACGTCGTTATCGTTGCACAACCTATAACTGCCAACTCCAAAGTTGCAGCTCCGAAGTTCGCTCTCGCTTACGCGTAGCCCTTCGGGATCGGCCAGTCCGGGTCTCTTGGATTGATACCGGTCTTATATAAGGAGACTAGCGTCAGGTTGACGATCATACGCCCGGCGCGAAAATATGATCACTTCGCTTAGCCTAGCTAAACTACGCTCGTAGACGGCCCATCGGCATTATCTTTACACGGCGGTTCGATTCCGCCCGCTTCCACAACAAACAAAAAGAACCCTTGTGTGTTTCGCTCCGACGTAAGCACGTCCACTCGCTCAACACACAAGGGTTCTTTTTGTTTGCCGCGCCAGCTTGGCGGGAGCGAACAGGAGGGGTGGGTCGGAGGGGGCGCGTCGTTCCCTCCGTGTAGGAGGGTCGCGTCTTACGCGACCGTTCGGAACCGAGGGTTCCGAAAGCGCAGGCCCGTTGCGGGCCGAGCAGTGAGCTTCCGCCCGCTTCCACCCTCAGGGTCTTATATAAACACAGTATTCCGCGAGAACTTCTTTTTCAGCAGGTAATTGAAGGGTTCTTTGAGTTTTGCGTGAGTTATCTCCCCGCCATCAGTGTTATCATATAAACATGAACGAAAATCCAAATCGTAACAGCGAGAGCTATGACGAAGAAGCTCAGGCGATCATAGACGAACAGCTTGCTAAGTATTCAACTCCAGAGATTGCAAGTGAGGCACGCAGGGAATGTGGACCGGAAGTCGCGGAGCTAGAGGCAATGTTCGCGAGTTTTGAGGAGGCTCATGATGAGCAGGTCTTGCTGGCCCTTGAGGGTCCGTTGACCGTGGAGGAGTCGGCGATCCATCCTATACGAAGGCCTGCGCAATTGGCGTTGTCCGCGATCATGAACAAATTGAACACCATAAAAGAAGAAACGAATATTCCCGAGGAAATATTTCAAGAATTAAGAGCGCGCCGCAAATATTTGGATAACGTTGTTGGCAGTATCGTGAACGAGGATGGTAAATATATGCTTCGGCATAACAGGTAGCGAAAATATTTATATAGCAGACTTCGATCTCCACTTGAATGAAACTCGATCTCCACAAGAGGTCGATTTTCTTTATCTAGTCTGGGTTATTTTAAGTTTGCCGATTTTCTCAAAAGCAGGGGAGTTGAGCGGAATGGAAAACCGCATTTGGTATAGTTAAGGGAATGAATTGGAAAAGCGTTCTTAGTAGGGGGGATCAGTTATCCATCTGGCAGTGTCTAGGCCTCACGGTTATATCTCCCGTCCTGCTTTATGCGGAACTGGGAATTCTCCTTCTTATTAATTCTATCCTTTCTTTTGCGCTGAGCGTTAGTTTTGGATCTCTCTTTGAAAATGGAGACAATTTCGGGAACATCATGTTCTGGTTTCCTCTTGGAGGAATGGGTAATTCTGATGCGGTTGCGGCACATATTCTTTTTGGGATTATCCCTTGGTGCATATTGGGGCTTTGTGTCCTCGCATTATGGATATGGCGATCGTGGCGCAGAGCATTGATTCCCTTCGCTCTCTTTATCCCCGATATCATTATCTATTTAATATTGGTCGGCATACAAAGCACTCGATAAGAGTTCTTAAACCAGATCTGTGAGCGCAAGCGCTTTATAAAGCTCCGCAACCAGAGTTTGCCACCTGTCCGGTTCATCTCCACAAAGGGAATTATATACTTTGTAATACCGAACCGCAAACTACTGATATTGCGCACAATAAGATGCCGCCGCATTGTATTGGGCATATGGTATTTCGCCAAGAGCTTGCATGTTCGCGTTTGATTCAACAAACCACGCAAATCCATAATGGCTTATAAGATAGTCAAAATCGCAATTACATTTCCCCCATTCGGTTCCATTCCCTAAACATGCATTCACAAAGGGAAGACGATCTGCTTCAATACTGGAATTAAACTGCATGGGTTGATAATACAGAGGTGCGGGCGCGCTGGGAGCAGGAGGCGGAGTGGATACAGGAGTAAGTGCGGTAGAAGGAATAGAAGTGGTAGCCGCTTGTGATGGTTGAGAGAGTGGAGTTGAGGAAGCAGACATATTTTGGAAAAGCACCACTAACACCACGATAGCCACGATTCCTACAAGCCACGGAAGTGCACCTTTCATTCCCTAAGTATAGCAGAAGTTATCCACATTTTTGGGGTGGTGCTCATCCGGTACCGCAGTGGTATTATTAGAGCATAAGCCACATAGGCTTGACGCAGGGTAAAAAGTCGAATATAATGTCCCTACCTAAGAACTCTTAAAAAAACAGCCCCGCATAAGGTGATGTTTTTCGTTCTAGGGTGTATTAACAAGTGAGTAGTTGAAAAGCAATGACGTGGAGGCGACCAGAGTTGAACTGGCACTTCGCATCTTAGGAGGACGGCGTGCTACCTTTAACACCACACCCCCACCTCGTTGCTTTCCAACTGTTCGTATCAAAAACGGACAGTGAGCATCACGATCTAATCTACCGATAGGGATGACCCTGCAGTTTAGGTCAAGATGTGCTTACATCAGCCAATGACTTGGAGAGGATTTGCCGGACAAGGTGTCCGGCTTTTCTCTACCTAGCTAATGCTTTCGACCAGCTGGGTTAGTTTATTTACTACCGCTACTTCTGCTTCTACATTTCTGCTTCTGCTATTTTGTTGTTACCTCCCCGAAGGGAGGTGGTGGTTTTGCCATGAGGATACATCACCGACTTTATCAGATACAGAGCCATCCCTATCGAGGGATTAGATATTTATTTGAAAAAAGAGCTACTGCCAGAGTAAGCTCTTTTTATTTTCTATCCTTTCAGTGGGGCTCCGGGCGTTGAGAGATTTGCAACTACCATCTCCCGAAAGCCCACTGGAAGGATACAAAACGTATTAAGATTACTCTCAACATAAGACCGATACACTGGCTCCCTCACACGAGGCCGGAAGCGAACCTTGGATATATTATATCAAGCCCATTTAAAAATGCAACTATAGCCCGTGAACAACCTTCAGCCCTTCTTACGCTTCGACTTCTTAGGGGTGGGCTTCGCCTTCGGTTCGCGCTTTTTATCGGGATTATACGCCGCTACGGCGTCCACGATGCTCTCAAACTTCTTTTTAATCGGTTTAATTTGCATTGGTAAGTTTCTTATATTGTAGCGCCTTTCCGCTAGCGTTCAAACAGACCGCCTCAATGAACGGAAGGGTGCCGCCCTTTGAGAGCCGGAAGCAGAACTCATCAACATATTTTTGCAGATGCTTCGCGCTCACGTGATGATACGTTCCATATACGCCGCGCTTTAACACCGCCCACACACTCTCAATGCTGTTCGTATGAACCTTGCCGCGCACGTACTGACCCTTCGTGTGATTTACAGAACCATGACGGAAGCCACCCTTATAAACGTTCTTGTACGCCCTCCATGAATCCGTGAATACGGATGCGTTCTTTTCCACGTTCTTGTCTATGACCCTCATAAGTTCTGCCCTGCCAGTATTTTGCACTACTTTGCCGATTACGCGGCCGTTGCGCTCACGCAATCCGACCACCGGAACTTTAACCTCTAGATCCCGCCGCTTCGCTCGCTTATTAAAGTGTTTGTTCTTTTCCTTGCCGCCAATATATGTTTCGTCCACTTCAACGATACCCCGCAACTTCTCGGCCTCTTGGCACGCCTCACGGATACGTTGTGCCATGAACCATGCCGTCTTTTGGGTTACGTTCAATGTCTTGGCGAGTTCAATGGATGAGATGCCTTTACGGGAAGTTCCCATGAGATACATGGCAAGCAACCAGTACTGAATGGACACATGGCTACCCTCCATGATTGTTCCCGTCTTGGCGGTAAACTTCCGTTGGCACGTAGCGCACTTGTACGGCTGTGTTCCGGCAACCTTATATATCTTGTCTGCTTTGCAGTAGGGGCAAAGGATATGACCACCCCACCTCCTTTCTACGAAAAACGCCTCGGCCTTTGCTTCTGTCGGAAACCTCTTGGTAAGGAACTCTATAACGCTTACCTCGTCTTTCTTATTTATCATACTTCCAGTATACTCCTCCTATTAGTCCTGTCAAGTACTTGAAAGGACTAATTGGGGATAGCAAAATAAGGCAATAAAAGCCCTTATTAAGCAAATATCAGTTTCAATATCCAAATAGCCACAGCCGCAAAACCTGAACCGAAAACGATTCCAAGTCCTTTGTGCTCTAAAGCCGCTTCGCTTAAAAAATATGGCCAGTTAATGAACCTCCTCCCCTCATCATTAACCTGTATGCGATCATCTGTCCTGTAATCGTTTATATACTTCTTTGATCCACCAATACAATCTATCAAAGCCAGTTGAACTTTCCTTTCGTATTCTTTATCACTCAATCTAAAATAATTTATGCGTGGCCACCGCTGTTTCACGAAGTATTCTTCAAACGCTTTGCGGTTGGGGCGCTGACCCATTTTGATATGGTAATCCTGAAGTGATTTAATAATCCTTCTTTCTAAAAGCATTCCCTCTATTGTACTCCTAAAAACACTAGTTTTCATAGTTTTTGTCTAGTGTTAAGAGATATATAATTCCCTCCACAAAATATTGACAATAGTTTTGCTTTAGTATATAATCCATTCAATCTATGGGAGGGCCGAGACAATGAAGCGGAATTTATGGGTAGCAGTTTCATTAGGAGCGCTTCTGTTTGCGGGATGTTCGGGCGGGGATGCTCCTGATCCTGGAACGGCGAAGCAGGCGGCTCAGAACATCGTCTATTCGAAGGATGAGAGAACCGGCCTCTGTTATCCGAGTGTCAGCAGTACGTCATACGCAGGCTACAACTTGATCAGCATCACCAACGTTCCCTGTTCTCCGGCGGTCGAGAAACTGCTGGTGCAATAGTCAAAGAGTTTAATCCAGAAGTTACATGGGCGGCGCGGTTCCATCAAATCTCCACGGCGCCTTTTTTATATAACCGCCTTCGATCTCCACCTCCGTTATCGGTCAACATCTGGACAAGCGACGATTAGTTTTTTACTTAGCATTTGGTCCAAACAGCGTGGTACAATGGGAGCATGAAGTTTTTCATTGCTTCTCCATGGAGGAATAAAAGCCGCGTTGAAGAGTTGCACGAGGCGCTCACGGCAGGAGGATACCAATGTTATTCATTTCTCCAAAGCGGGGCGAACCTCATGGAAGGCATTTCCATTGAGGAGGAGATCAAGATGTTTACTGACCGTTTACAGGATTGGAAACATAATCCGGACATCAAAAAAATATTTGAATCCGAGCTTGAGGGTTTGCGGCAAAGCGATGCCGTCATCCTCCTTGAGCCTGCTGGGCGCTCTTCCCTCCTTGAAGCCGGAGCAGCCTTCGGTATGGGTAAGAAGGTCTTTGTGGTCGGCACGATCGAAAAGCCGGAAGTGGCGCTTCTCGGCGCGAACGGTTTTTATGGGGATATCAGTACATTTCTAAACGATCTGCCGAATATCGCCGCGGCTTGATCTTCGGGGTTTGCCACCTGTCCGGTTCGGCTCCACAAATATTTTCTAGCGCTTGATTTTCGGTTGTTTGGGGAGTATGAAGATGATAGTAGCGCCTGCTATTCGGCGTAGTAATAGGCAGATTCTTGTAATTAGGAAATATCGGACTGGAGGAACATCGGTGAAGAGGAAAAAGAGAAATCGCATTTTGGCGTTGCTCATTGTGGGCGCGTTGTTTCTTGCGGGATGTAGCGCGACCAACATTAACGATGCGAGTATCAGCATTACTCCGGCAAATGCTAATGTCGTCACGGGCACAACTCAGCAATACACCGGCACGGTTGGAGGTAATCAAGTACAAAATAGCCTCTTGACGTGGTCCGTCAACAGTATTCCAGGCGGCAACAACACGGTAGGAACTATGTCGGCCGAAGGGGTCCTTACCGCTCCGGAGAACGTTCCTAGCCCCAATACTGAAACTATCACTGCGGCCGAGAGCGGAATCTCCAGTGACGGAACTACGACATTGGGATTCAGTGCATCGGTACCTGTCACAATCGTTCCCGCTTCTGGCTCTGGTTCGGGCGGGGGCAGCGTGAAGATCAGCGTTTCGCCTTCTACCGTATCGAGCGGTGGTGTAGCAACACTCTTATGGTCGAGCGTGAATGTCATTGCGGATTCCTGCACCATCAATGGCCAATACTCGATCGATGGCGTGACGGTGGGTGCGGGGGGATCGGTGCAAGTATCCTCTTCGCAAACCACAAGCTATTCCTATAGCTGCACGGCATTGAATGGCGGAGTTGTTTCGCAATCAGCGACGCTTACGGTGCAACCTCCGGAGATGATTGCCATATCGCTGACCACGTCGGCGACAACAGTCACCGCCGGCGGAACTATCCAAGTTTCCGCTGCCGTTTCGAACGACCCTTCGAATAAAGGAGTAACCTTGGGCACGAGCTTTGGTTCGCTCGCCCCATCAACGCCCGAGAACGTCGCGGGTCCATTTCCCGCGACATACACGGCGCCGGCACCTTCTTTGGTGACGGAAAACACGAACGTTACGATCACCGCCACATCGGTGGCAGATCCAAGCATTTCCACAAGTGTGGTGATCGTCGTGACGCCTGCAAGTACAGCACCTCCATCGGGGGAGTTGCCACAAACAGTTATTTCGCCGGGGTTCTCAAATGTTGCTCCCGGCGGATCGGAAGACTTTACCTGCACCGTGACAGGCAATGGGGTAACCAATTCGGGAGGCACGTTCTCGTTGGTACCAGCCCCAGATCCTTCACAAACGGGAATGATCGTGGCGACAGGGCCCAACACCGCCACGTATACGGCGGCAGCCAATGTGCCATCGCTCATTACCATTCAATTGTTCTGCACACCGGTGCAATTTCCTCAGTACGCTACGTATGCAGAGATCAATGTGTGGTAATCCCAGTTCCGCTGTAGGTAGTTATTCCTCGTGCTTCATGGCAGCGATCACCCGATCGTCGCCATGGAGCTTTTTTATATTCTCATAACCCATACGTGCCCGGCGCGGCGGAAAGGAAACCAATAAAGATGACGGCGCAGATTCCGATCAGAACGAACGCCTGTTTTTTCGTCAGCGTATCGAAATTGTCCAGCTTGAGCCCGTGTGCGATGAACCACGCAAGCAAGCCGATGCCAAAGATAAGTGACGGCAGATAATGATAGAGAAAAGTGTCGCGGTGGACGATGAGAATGAAGGGGAGCATGCTCAGCACATATCCGCTCAAAAGGATGAGGAACCCCTTTTTATATTCCGCCCCGCGGAGATAATCTTTTGTATAGCGATAGCACAGTACCAAGCCGAATATGATCGCGAGGGTGCTCGGGTACCAGACGATCGGATTTCCATCGAGGATAATGTCCTTCGGATACAATGCGCTGCTTGGTGAACCGATGAAATAAGGCATCCGTATTTGTTTCAGGGGCCACAAGTACCACGGACTGGTGAACGTGTTTTGCACGCCTCCGCCACCGATATAATTCCCAAATCCCTGAAGGGTTTCAACGAGGGTTATTCCGAAATAATTTTTAAGGGATGTGGCGAATGTGGTCGTGGCCTGAGTGCTTAGCTTGATACTGAATCCAAACATGGAATTCAATGTGGCGATCTGGTCATTGAGGCTGGAGAATAATGAATTTATGGCGATGATAAGAAGAAGCACCACGAGCCCAACGGAAATAAAAGTGATAAGTGCTTTTTTTTCACGTTTCAGCAGATAGTAGATGATGATCGGACCTATAAAAACGACGGCGCTGAGCTTGACCCCTAGCGCAAGCCCCCATAAAATCCCGGCGAGTACGGGACGTTGCGGTTTTCTGAAATAGAAAATGAGAGCGCTTAACGCCAGCACCCAGAGGAATCCATCCAGCAAAATAAGACGCGTTTGGATGATGAAAGCGTTATCAAGCGCAAGGAAAAATGTTCCGAGAAGGGCGCCGAGATTAGGAACGCCGATAGTTCTTAGAAAAAAATAAAAAACTATTACGAGCAGGATGCCGACCAATGCGCTAAAGCTCCGGAGTAAGACGTAGGGAAAGTCGCCATAGGGGATGCCGGTCGTGCTCTCATCGGGCTGTTTTGTAGCGGGATCATATTTTTCAACAAGGAATTGATTCTGTGTGGGATGCGCGCCGGAGATCCATAGGATTCCTGCATAAAGAAGTTTGCCTAACGCCGGATGAATATCAAAAAATGCTTTATGGAGTGTGTAATCGACTGCGTAGGTTGCAAAATGGGCTTCGTCAAAAACCGGTGCCGAAGGATAACTGATGCGGTAAAAGTGGACGCCAGTACTCACGAGGACGATGAGAATAAGCGCGCCGATCGTGAGTTTTTTATTTATGCCCGACCCTGATCTCGTCCCGGAGTCCATTATTGAAATTGTAGCATCCGATATCGTCAACCGGGCCTTTTTGTAGTTTATATTTTCGCGTGCTATTATCAGGCCAGTAAGCGATCCTGTCTTGCTAGGCCGGAAAGGAGGCGCTGTGACCAAGCCTTATGATAAGATCGGAAATAAGCTGTACCAGCTCCATCCTGGAGCTTGGGAACAAATAATCGATGCCGCCAGACAGTTGTCCATCCAGAAGCGCGATGAACACAAACGAGAACGGGATATGGCATTCGCTTCCTGTCGGGAAGCTATAGCTTGTGACCCTCAGAGTGGTTCGGCGTGGGTGGATATGGGAGCGTTGCATTATGGGTCGAAGGATCTTAAAAATGCCCGAATCTGTTTTGAGACGGCAACCAGCGTCGACCCCGATTATTCACTGGCGTGGTTCGATCTCGCCAATGTATTGGAGGAAATAGGCCAGGTTCAGGAAAGCAAGAGATGTTATCTGAGTGCGATCGCGGTTAGTCCGCAGTACGCGGACGCGCACTTTAACCTGGGGTTGGTCTATGAAAAGCTGGGCGAGAATAGGGCCGCAATAAAACACTACGAGCTTTACCTGAAACATACGGGCGATGCAGATCTTCATCGTACGGTCATTCAGGGGAGGATAAAAGCTTTGAGGGCAAAAGATCTTCGTTGCGTTCCGAAGCCAGCCGTGAGCTCGACGGTGAATGAAAGTCGTTCAGCCAAAGTTACGTAACCCTCCGACCACGTCGGGGGTTTTTATATGAAAAAAGAGAGCGCCATCGCTCTCCTTATAGTACGAATGATAAGTGTCACAACCCCACAGTGCTGAGGTCGATCTTCCCCGGAAACGTCGGTTGGCCAACGTATGGGTTATCGCTATATCGGACCACGCAGTCTTTGCCGACGGCAGCCATTGCCCTCAATTGCCGACGGAGTTCCGCTCCAGAAAGGGGTTTCGTAACCACGTTCTTGAACGTCGTGCCGTTGCTTTCGGGTTTCTTTTCTTCCGTCATAAGAAAGAGCCCTTTATCTTTGGCGAAGCCTCCGGCTCGAGTGGAGATTACGAGCTGTGGTCCCGGGCCTTCGTGACCGAGCATGACAAAATGGATCGCATGCACGTTTATCTTATGCTTCGGATCGAGCGGTACGATCTTGCTTCCGACGGCGCGGATGAAGGTTTTGATCTCCTTCATGGTCATGTGGTTACCGATGGAGCAGACGATAACTCCGCAGGCCATTGCGACGGCCCAATAACCACGATGATGGTGCTGGCCGAAGATGATCTGAAAAGCGACGATGACCCCGGAGGCGCCGGCGAGGTTTAGTGCTGCGAAAGCGAGCCTCTTCCATATCATGGTGTGTTCCTTTCCGCTTGGCTCACGCACGCCAAGGCTAAGGGCTTTTATAGTATAAATATGGCCGCGTGTCAAAAAAAATAGACCGGAGAGCGTGCGGCTCTTCGATCCATAGGACAATGGTGGATCACGGGATCAGTTGCAGGCAATCGCCGACGGAGGGTTGATCACCAATTGAAGATGTTGATGGATAGAACGATGTCGCGGGTTCTTCGAACGGTATGGTCACGCCCCAGCTGGCCCTCATCGCCCGCCGCATAAACTTGGGCTTGTTACGGGAAACTTGGAGACTGAGCCGAACGTCGTTGATGGTTTCCGCCGGATGAACGTATGCCTCGCTCAAGGGGACTTCGCGCCATATCCCATGGCCATCGAGATAAACTCCTTTTACTTCCCCGTCCGTCGCAGATATTCCTATGACAAAGCCTTGGATTGTCGCTGACAAGGCATTCCTCCTTCCGATTTCTAACGCCGCATTTTAATATATCGTTTTATTGATTTAACGTCAATCACCGCGCGGGTACTCACAGTGTCGCGAACATCGCGATGGCCGCGGCGGCCATCAGCACGAACGTCGCCCAGACGAAGATATTGGAAAGCCACCCGCTCTTATATTCACCCATGATCTTTTTGTTGGCCGCCATGCGGGCGATGATGAAGATGAGCGGCACGGCCGCGACGCCGTTGAAGACCGCCGTGAAGACGAGTGCTTTGATCGGGTTGATGCCGATGAAGTTGATCATGAGCCCGACGATCGTAGCGATCGTGATGACGCCATAGAATCCGTGCGCGCGCTTCAACTTTAAATTTAACCCTTCTTTCCAGTTGAACGTTTCCGAGAGGGCATACGACGCGGATGCGGAGAGCACTGGCACGGCGAGCAGGCCGAGGCCGATGATGCCGATCGCAAAGAGTGCTTTGGCGATAAAGCCGGAGTCAGGGAAGCTCTGTACGAGCGGCTGAAGCGCCCGCGCCGCGTCCGCAGCGGTGCCGATGTTCGTCACGCCGTGCGTGTTCAAAACGGTCGCGGCGACGATGATGATGCACCACGTTGCCACTTCGGATGCGAGCATGCCGAGAAAATTATCCCAGCGCAAGCGACGCATGAATGATTTCGTCGGTTTCGCCACGCCGTCTTTTATTAGATGTTGTTCTTTTTCTTCTTCCACCTCTTCCGACGCTTCCCAGAAGAACATGTATGGCGATATCGTAGTGCCGAAGACGCCGGTGATGATGAAGAGGAATGCGAAGGTGAACTGCAGATGCGGAACGAGCGTCGCCCGGAGGATCGTCATCCACGGTTCACTGACGAGGAATACGGTGAGCGGATATGAGAGGAGCACGAGCGCCAACCACTTCAATATCTTTGCGTAGTTCTTATAGGAGACGAATATCTCAAGCAGGAGGATAAGCGCGGTGAAGAAGAGCGTGAGCAGGGTGAAGTTGACCGGGATGATGAGCTGGGCCGCGGCGCCCATCGCGCCCAGGTCAGCGCCGATGTTGATCGTGTTGGCGATCAGGATGAGCGCCAACAGTGCGTACAGAATCTTTTTATTGTAATTTTCCTTTACGACGGCTGCGATACCTTTGCCCGTCACCGCGCCGATGCGCGCGCAGGCCTCCTGGATCGCCACTATAAAAGGAAGTAGGAAGAACGCGGTCCACAATTGTCCGTAACCGAACTGCGCGCCAGTCTGGCTGTAAGTGGCAATGCCCGACGGGTCATCGTCCGCCGCGCCTGTGATGAGGCCCGGCCCCACGATCTTGAGCAAATTCTTCGTCTTCCTGCCGAACTTAGCCATATGGTTATAATAGTAAACGAAACGCAGTTTTTAAGGTATCCGGCGCTGGAAATTTGCCCGAAAGTTTGCTAAAATCTATCCATATATGGTCATTAACTATTTTGGAAACGGCTGTTTTCGTTTGCAAAGCGGCGACACGTCCGTGCTCGTAAACCCCGATAATAACAGGCTTAAAGCGGATGTGACGCTGAAGACGCTCACACCCACCGCGCCGGATGCGGCCTCCGAGCGCGATGAACGGACGGACGAGGTGGTGATATCGTTCGCGGGCGAATACGAAGAGAAAGAAATAGAGATCATCGGGTTCCCGGTTGCAGAAGAGTCCACGGAAAAGTTTTTAAAGACCGCATACGCGGTGTTGTGGGAGGGGATGAAGTTCGTGTTCCTTGGTCATCTTTCAAAGCCGATGGACGCGACGCTGATGGAAGAGTTCTCCGAGCCCGATGTTTTGTTTTTGCCGGTGGGTGGCGGACATTTTCTGGAGCCGGACGTGGCGGCCAAGATCGCGAAGCAGCTTGAGGCGCGCATCGTGATCCCGAGCTTCTACAAAGATCCGGCGGAGTTCCTGAAAGCGTTCGGGAAAAAGGGCGAGGAGATGGATAAATTCGTCTTCAAACAAAAGGACATCGTGGCCGACAGGGGCCGGGCGGTGGTCCTTAAAGTAAACTGATGCTGGAAGAACTGCGGTCGCTCAGCGAAGCGAACAAGAAACGCGTGCTCATCATCGCCACTATCATCATTATGGTCATCATCATTGGAGTGTGGGTCACCTATTTTAATAGTATCGTCATCGGGAATTCGTCAGGAGCCGCCGCGCAGGCGACGTCGACCGTCGCCACCAGTACCGCGCCGGTGCCCATCGCGATCGCGCCGGCTCCTGCGGCTTCTGTGCCGACACAAGCGAGCGGCCCCGGCGTGTGGCAAGATATAAAAAATTTCTTTTCGGCCATCGCGAATATTTTCCGAAAACCGTCGCAATATAACATTCAACCGCAATAATCATGCCAGACATGGAACCGCAGGAAATAACCAAAGAGCTCGGCGATTCATACCTCAGCTACGCGATGTCGGTGATCGTCGCGCGCGCATTGCCCGACGTCCGCGATGGCATGAAGCCGGTGCATCGCCGCGTATTGTGGGCGATGTGGGACATGGGCGTTTTGAGCACCGCAAAGTTCAGAAAGTCCGCGTATGTGGTCGGCGAAACGATGGCAAAATACCACCCGCACGGCGACTCCTCTATATATGACACATTGGTGCGCATGGCCCAGGATTTCTCCCTACGCTATCCGCTCGTGCGCGGTCAGGGCAACTTCGGCTCTGTTGACGGCGATTCCGCCGCTGCCATGCGGTATACCGAAGCCAAGCTCGCCGCGATCTCGAACGAGATGCTTTCGGACATCGAAAAGGAAACGGTTGATTGGATACCGAACTATGATGGTACGCGTGACGAGCCGACCGTGCTTCCGGCGAAGTTGCCTAATCTTCTTTTGAACGGCGTGCAGGGCATCGCCGTTGGCATGGCTACGAATATTCCGCCGCACAACCTCAACGAGGTGGCTGATGCCATCCTGCATCTCGCCGACAACGGCGACGCCACGAGCGAAGACCTTTTACAGTTCATCAAAGGTCCCGATTTCCCGACCGGCGGCATCATTTACGACAACAAGGCGATCAAAGAGGCCTACGTCTCCGGGCGCGGTGCCGTCCTCGCTCGCGCGAAGGCAGACATCGTAGAAAAGAAAAACAGCCGCCAGTTCGACATCGTTGTCACGGAGATCCCGTACCAGGTAAATAAGTCGGAGCTCATCAAGACCATCGCCGAGCTCGCGCAGGATAAAAAGATCGAGGGTATCCGCGACTTGCGCGACGAATCCGACCGCGAGGGCATGCGCATCGTGATCGAGCTGAAGAACGACGTCGCTCCGCAGAAGGTCTTGAACTGGCTCTACAAGCACACCGACCTCGAAAAGAACTTCAACTTCAACATGATCGCGCTCGTGAACGGCATCGAGCCGCGTCTGCTTACGTTGCGTGACATCCTGGCGGAATATATAGAGCACCGCAAGACGATCGTCACGCGTCGGACGAAGTTCGATCTCCGCAAGGCGGAGGAACGCGCGCATATCTTGGAAGGACTCATGATTGCGCTCGACGCGATCGATAAGGTGATCGCGATGATTAGAAAATCGGAAAACAAAGAAGTTGCCCATGCCAACTTGATGAAGAACTTTAAGTTGAGCGATCTCCAAGCGACGGCCATTTTGGAAATGCGCCTGCAGACGCTCGCGGCGCTTGAGCGATTGAAGATAGAGACGGAGCTCAAAGAAAAGCACGCGCTCATTGCGGAGCTTAAGTTGATATTAAAGAGCCCGGCGCGCATTTTGAAGATCATTAAGGACGAAGTGACGGAGCTCAAAGCTAAATATGGCGATGAGCGCCGCACAAAAGTGGTCGGCCGCGCGGTGGAATCCGTGAGCGACGAAGACCTCATTCCGGAAGAGGAAGCGATCGTCACCGTTTCCGGCGGGGGATACATCAAGCGCCTGCCGCCGGGCACGTTCAAAGTTCAGCGCCGCGGCGGCAAAGGACTGATCGGTTCCGAGGTCGCCGACGAGGATTTCCTCTCGCATTTCTTCAGTGCCAACACGCACGACAACGTGCTCTTCTTTACCGATCGCGGGCGTGTGTTCCAGACGAAGGTCTACGAGATCCCGCAGGCGACGCGCACTTCCAAAGGCAAAGCCATCCAGAACTTTTTGGAACTCCCTGCCGACGAGAACGTGAGCGCTGTCGTTAATTATTCCGCCAAAGGCGCGAAGAGCGAAGGCAAGGCAGGCAGAAAATATCTGATGATGGTGACGAAGTATGGCCTCATCAAAAAGACGCCGCTTGAGGACTTTGAGAACATCCGCCGCACCGGCATCATCGCGATCAATCTCAAGAAAGGCGATTCCCTCAAGTGGGCGCGGCTCACGAACGGTGCGGAACAGGTGGTCCTCGCCACGCGTCAGGGCCAGTCCATCCGCTTTGACGAGAAGCAGGTGCGTCCGATGGGCCGCACCGCCGCCGGCGTCCGCGCGATCAAATTGAAAAAACAGAATGACGAGGTGGCCGGCTTTGATATAATAAGAGGAGAAGGTGCGATGTTGCTCGTCGTCATGGCGAACGGCTTTGCGAAGCAGACGACGCTCAAAGAATATAAAGTGCAGAGCCGCGGCGGGTCGGGGATCAAGACCGCCGAGGTGACGCCGAAGACGGGCCCGGTCGTTTCCGCGCACGTCGTGTCGGAAGAGAAGGAGATATTCGCGCTTTCGGCAAAGGGGCAGATGATCCGCACGGAGATCTCGACGGTGCGGAAGACGGGGCGTTCCGCGCAGGGCGTGCACATCATGGACCTTAAGAGCGGCGATCGCGTGGCGGGAACGGTAGTGATCTAATGCCAAAAAACCTTACTCAAAAGCAGATCATCATCATCGGAGGCGGCGTGGTTTTGGTCATCATCATCGCGGTCGTATTCTTTTTGAGTATCCGTCCCCACGCGGGCGGCGGAGCATCGGCGGTGACTCTTACCATTTGGGGAACCGATAACGAGCGGGCATTTGATGATATCATCCAGTCATATTCCGGCCCGGGTGCGGGATCGCAATCGCAGATCAAATACGTGCAGATCGACCCCGCACAATATCAGACGAAATTGCTCGGCGCGCTCGCCGCGGGTACCGGTCCGGACATCTTCGAGATCCCGAATCGCGATCTCTCGCAGTGGCAAAGCGTTGCCGCGCCGGTGCCCGCCACGCTTGCCACCACATTCAATCAGGTCACATTGCAAAATGATTTTCCGGACGTCGTCTCGCAGGATTTTGTTTCCGGAGGATATATCTACGCGTTGCCGCTTTCCATTGATACGCTTGCGATGATCTATAACAAAGATCTTTTTAACACGGCAGGCATCGCGACGATCCCCACCACATGGGAAGGACTCCAGGCAGACATCCCACAATTGCGCGTGACGAACGCGCAGGGCCAGATCACGCAGGCCGCGCTCGCGCTCGGCGGTTCTGAGGAAAGCATCTACAACGCACCCGACATCATTTTCCTTTTGATGATGCAGAACGGCGCGCAGATGACGTCCACAGACGGATCGAGCGTGATGTTCGCATCAGGGGCAAGCTCCAATAACACGTCGGGCCTCAACGCATTTAATTATTATTTGCAATTTGCGAATGCCGCTGACTCGAACTATACCTGGAACGACGGGATGGGAACGGCGCTCCAAAGCTTCACGCAGGGCAAGACCGCCGTCATCTTTGATTACTCTTCCGCGCTCGCCCAAATAGCGGCGACCGCGCCGTTCCTCAATTACGGCGTCTCGGCGATGCCGCAGCCGGCGAACGCAACGGTAGCGGTCAACTATGCGAAGTACAGCGGTCTCGCGGTCTCGCGGGATAGTGCAAACGTCGCGGGCGCATGGAACTTCATCATTGGTTTGACGACGTCGCCTTCTGATGAGAACATATACTTGAAGGATACCGGTGCGCCGCCTGCGTTGCGGTCCGTGATCGCGACGGATGTTACCAACCCGACAATGTCTGTCTTTGCCGAGCAGGCGCTCACTGCAAAGTCATGGCACGAATCCGACAGCGAGCAGTTCGACAGCATTATGAACACCGCCATCGTGAACGTCCTGAACGGCGCGGCTGATTCCACCACCGCGCTCACCCAGGCGCAGAACGCGATGAACTCAGTGGGAAACTAATCACAGGCACCATGTTCAAAAAATCCAATATCGCAATAATGATCCTCGTCGCAATAGTGCTCACATTTACGGCACTCCCCGCGATCATGGTCATGGCACAGAGCGGGGGTGGTGCGGCGGTCACTGCAAACCCGTATACCGCGCCCAATCTTTGGCCGACGGGATATTGGGGGAAGGGTGGGCTTATTTCCTGCCAAGGGAGCTTCCTTAGCGTGCAAAGCGTCAATGGGCAAACTGTGCCGCCCACCTGTAGCAATCTCTGCGATCTCATCAACACATTCATCAATATTGTTTACTTCTTGATGTCGATCGCCATCTTCGTCATCACGCCGATCATGTTTGTGTGGGGCGGCATTATGATAATGGTCTCCGGAGCGAACCCCGAGATGCTCGGAACCGGAAAGAAGATCCTCACGGGGGCAGTGATTGGCCTCGCCATTGTGTTGTGTTCATACCTCCTTATTTCGACGGTCCTTAAAGTATTGAACGTCACTGCTATCGGTGGCTTCGGAGGAGCGGCGTGTACTCCCGATTAACCATCAACATGAAAAAGAGAATCGCTATAATTTTTTCCACCCTTGCCGCCTTGTCCACGGCTGCGGTTCCGTTTCTCGTGCGGGCGACGACGCAGATATCACTTAACATTCCTGGAACGAACAATGCGAGCGCGCTCGGCCCCGGCGCCTTCATCGCCAACTTCTATGAGTTTGCCCTTATGATCGGGGGGGTACTCGCCTTCGGTGTGATCATCTACGGTGGGGTGAGATATATGGCGTCCGCAGGCAATCCTTCGGGACAGAGCGATGCGAAGGAGTGGATCGAGGGAGCGCTCCTAGGATTGCTCTTATTGGTGGGAGCTTACTTCATCCTGAATGTCATCAATCCTCAGTTGTTGAATCTCAAACTGCCGACGCTCCAGACGCTGAATATACAGGTCCCGAGCGGTGGAGGGACCGGTGGGGGCACGGGCGGGGGGACGGGGGGGGCTCCCGCGACGGGGTGTGCGGGAACCGGATGCCAGGATCTTGCTGCAGCCGGAATGACCTGCAAGCCCGCCGCCGATCAGCCGAACCACCAAGCCAGCTGCTCCGCCGCGCCGGAAATGATCACCACCCTGCAGTGCATTCAGAGCCAACCGGGGATAGGATCGAGTGATTTTATCGTGACCGAATCGATGCCGCCGACGGTTGCCCATGAGTCCTCGTGTCATCAGGACGGGTGTTGTGTTGATACCGCGTTTCCAAGCAAGAATCCCACCTGTGCGCAGATCAATGCGCTCCAGAGCGCGGTCAAGACATGCCATGGGACGTCGGCAAATGAATATGGCGGATGTGCAACCACCCAGATCTATCCCACTACCAAGGGAGGAAACGTGCACATCAATTCGGCAAAAGGGAGCGGTTGCTGATCGCCCATCATCATGAGACCCAGAACCATAATCATCATTGCGACCGCGGTCATCGTCCTCATATGCGTCGGCGTCGGGCTATACTTTTATTTCGCCAACGCGGGTGCAGGATCCTCTGGCATTCCCGCCGGGTCATCGGCGACCGGAGGAAATGAAGTGACGCTCCCCGCGGTACAGGTGCTTTCCGGAACTCCCACGGGCACGATATTGACCATCGGGACGCCGAGCGGATTGGTCCAGATGAATAATTTTTATCTTTCAAATCCGCCGGTGACGGATGGCGGCGAGACAGTGATCCTTGCAAGCACCACCGATTATTTGATCACTTACGACACGATTGACAGCAGTTTTTGGATCGGGATCGACCCCACCCAATTCGATACGGTCCGCCCAACCGCCGAACAGGCGTTCCTGTCCGTGCTCGGGGTGAGCTCCGCCGACGCGTGCAAGCTCGATGTTGTGGTCGGCGTTTTCTGGAGCGCGACGAGCTCGCTCTCCGGCCAATCGTTCCCGCTCAGTTTTTGCGGAGACTTAAACTCCGCGCAATAAGTTGCTATAATGAATGCAATGAAGAAGATGGTCGAAAGAAAGGGATTTGCAGGAGGTGTCAGCGCCGCCCTTTTTCTTTTCTTGACCGCGACGGCAGCGAATGCGCAGACGCTCTGCGATCCGTTAGGGACGAATTGTCAGCCGGGTACTGAAAGTTTCAGCACCGTCGCGACTGCGGTCGCCGCGTTCCTGTTTTGGGACATTGCGACGCCACTCTCCGCCATCATGGTGCTTGTCGGGGCGTTTCAGTTGATAACGTCGGCAGGGGAACCGGAGAAGATCTCCCAAGGAAGAAAGACATTGCTCTATGCGGTGATCGGGTTTGCGATCGCACTCCTCGCCGGCAGTGTTGTGAACATCATTAAAAACTTTATCGGAGCGTCATAATATGGTTCTTTGCAGGAAAATATGCAATACTGGGAATAAGCAAATGGTCGAAACAAAACTAACATTTATGCTTTGATGAAAAGATTGAAAGAGCGGCTGGTGACATCCCCGTTCCTCAAGACGGCTCTTGGCGGGATTCTCAGTCTGTCGCTTGGCCTGGTCGCGCATGCGCAGGGAACCGGTAACACGAACCAGCTTCCAAACACGAACATCACCAGCATTTCGGGGGTAACGGCGGTCATCTGTAATTTCCTTGCCTACTTTTTCTGGATTGTTATTATCGTGTCGGTCATCATGGTGCTCTATGCAGCATTCCAATACGTGACCGCCGGCGACGATACAGAAAAGACCTCGACGGCAAGGAGAACGATTACCTATGCCGCGGTCGGTATAGCGGTGGCGTTGCTGGCCTCTGCCATTCCGGATGTGGTCGGAAGCTTGTTTGGCTCCAATAATCCGGGTGCCAGCTTGAACGATGCGTGTACTGGTATTGGCTTGTAGAATCTTGCCCTGGGGGTTCGTCACGGTTTGCGGCCCAAAAGCCCATATGCTATTCTCAAAAGGTACTAAGAAAGGTCGAAGCAGTCTCTAAGATTCATTAAACAATGAAGAAAGTAATCAATTTTGCAAAGGAATTCAGCCCTTCGATCATCGCGTTGGCATTGCCGGCGCTTGCGTTGGCGCAAACGGGGATAAATCCGCCGCCGGCGGGAGGGGGGGTACAGCCGGTTTCCGTTCCGCAGGGAACGCTTACCAGCTTGACCGGCATCCTTCAGCTCCTCTGCAATGTCTTCGGCTGGGCATTCTACTTCTTGATCGTTCTCGCCGTCATATTCGTCATCGTTGCGGCGTTCAAATATCTCACCGCAGCCGGTGATCCGGAGAAGGTAAAGAGCGCAGGAGCGACCTTGCTTTATGCGGCGATCGCTATCGGCGTTGCGCTTTTGGCAAAAGCCGTCCCGCTCGTTGTGGGAAGCTTCTTGGGCGCAGGCACCGTGGGTTCCTGCTAACAGAGTCTTCTATAGTGATTTCAAAAAGGCCCCCTGCGGGGCCTTTTTGTTTGCCGGTGTTCATTTATAAATAAAAAAATACCCCAGCAGCCGAAGCTACCGAGGTATGTGTTAAGTCGAACAAAGAGCTGATTCAGTCTTTCATTTCCGTGACGCCGGTAAATCTGATCCCGCCATCCCCGAAATCACCCTGGGTATTGGGAAAGGTTATGTCGAGTGCTATGGGCGGTGCTTTTGGGTCGACCGTCCCGGCGGTGAAGGAAAAAGCGATCGTCGTCTTTGATTCCAGCGTTTTGGAGAAATAGCCCTGGCCAAAACCTTCCGATGTGCCAAGCTTCCCGGTTTGTACCTCGTAGGTTTTACCTGCGGGATCCGAGATCTTGAACGCATGGAAGGATGGATGACTCGGGCCATCACCTCTCCATTCGATGAGTCCGGAAACCATGATCTGGGTTCCGGCCACGAAGCAATGCTGGAGAATCACCTGGTAGTACCCGTATGGGTAGATTGGGGACGTACCATCTTCTGTCGCGCAGTGTCCTTTGGGAGTGATGACTTCAGTAGAAGCCATCGTCCCGCCGGAGCTTTTCGAGTAGAGCACCTCCGGTGTTGGTGGCGGTGGCTCTGGTTGCGCTGCGCTTGGATCTGGCCGCGCCGGAGCGAGTAGCGTTTCGATCACCACGGGCTGTACCGGCGAGGGTTTTTGTTGTTGTGTGTTCCTCTCTCGTTGCTGTTCCTGGGCGACCGCTGCCTGCACCTTCTCCATGAGCGTATCCGCATGTTGCACTCTGTTGATGAACCAGATAGCGAACAAGCCGGCAATCAGAAGAAAGAGTAGGCGCCGGGGCACGATGAATCTCCAAAAAGCAATCAGCGCTGCAATAGACATCAGCATTGCAAAGAGAAGCAGGGCTCCCGGAGTGGGTTGTACTAACACGCAAAATTCCCATCCGACAATGCCGAGCACGATGCAAGTGGCAAAGACGATAAGGAACCCGTGATCGCTCCTCGGTCGTGATGCGAACGATCGGCCTTCCTTTCCCCGGAAGAACCGCGTCATTACAAGAAGAAGGATCATCACGAGCATGACCGCGACGAAAGTCCAAGCCGCTGACTGGCTCAGCCAATTGAAGAAGCGAGTGAGTGAATCCTCAATCGTTTCCATCGTGGTGACGATCCAGTTGCCTAACGCGCCGAAGTTCTTCTGGAGATCCTTCGCAAACCTTCTCCGGATTTTGCTCATACTCTTCGTGATTCTGGCGGCGCGATCTCTCCACCGTTGGAATGCCTGGACGTGATTGTCCTGATCGAGCATGAAAAGTGCCTGATTAAATCTGGCATCGGTCATGTCGTTCAGATACCTCAGTGCAGCTTGCCGGCCTTTCTTCGGATCTTCCTGATCTGCGATCGTCTTCAAGAGCAGAATCACGAAGCGATCTTCGGAAAGATTGGCAATCGCCTTTTTGTGGCGGCGCCAGAGGTTGTCGAGTTTGATCGGAGTATCGGCGGTTTCCATCTTGCGGAAGTCGTCGAGGAGCTCCGAACGCTTGTCTTCGATATATTTTTTAGTGATGTGAGCACCCAGCAAATCGCTGAGCTTATCGAGCGCCTTCGGCCCAAGATTCTTTAATGCATAATCAAGGGTTGCGGCGACCGCACCGGAAATGAGCACGTCTTTCAAAAGCCATTCCCACCACTTCTTCTTCGGTGTTGCGTTTTTCGGATCTGCCATCTCTCTCACCTCTCTCCTTTTCCTTGGTTGGGTTTCGGAACTTAATCCTATGACGTACAATGATGACAATACTGCTGGGAAAATATTAACATATATATATTGTATTGTCAAATCGAGTGGTGTAGCATATACTTAGCAAAAGCAGGCATAAAAAGCTCTGAGTAAGAAGAGAATGCCCGGGTGGTGAAATGGCATACACGTCAGCTTTAGGAGCTGATGCCGCAAGGCGTGGAGGTTCAAGTCCTCTCCCGGGCACCGCATTAAAAAACGGGGGATAGCTTTGCTTTTACACAAGCTTCTGCTTTAATGAGGGTATGGCTATGGACTTTGCGAAAGAATTTGAAAAGCGCCAGGATAAAACTACTGAAGCCGAGCGCGCGGAACAGGAGAAAAAAGAAAAGGGGCCTTCGGTGACAGAGATCCTCGCTGACGATGAAAAGTCCAAATTTTTTTTAATATACCTCGAGGAACAAGAGGAGGGTGAATTGGCGCACAAACTTCTCGAAGGAAATTTAAATGCAGCAGACAGGGCGGTTCTGGAAGAAAAAAGAGGGGCGTTTTGGGAACGATTGGAACAAGCCCAAAAAATAAAGGATAGCGTGGGTGGCGATCTGGAAAATATAATAAAGGTCTCTCCCGAGTTGCAACAAGAGAAAAAAACTGCAGGAATCGCTGCCTTAAAGAAGGTATTGGTAGATGGATCCATCAGCCGTTCATTCAGAGATCCCGCATGGATGGAGGTCATGAGCAAAAAAATAGAAGACAGGGAGCTCGGAAAGAAGGCCATCGATCTGAATAACCAAATTATCAGCGAATATTGTAAGAAATATAATCTCAAGGAAGAGGAATTTGCCGCTACATTGGCTCTCGATGATGAAGAAAGTCCTGAAGCGCTCAAGGAACTCATTAAAGGTAAAATGGGATTTTTCAGGAAAATTTTCACGAGTCATGCGGAGTTGGAGGAGATGGCGGATACCATTGATCGAAGAGAAGCCATTAAAACCGGCCTCGCTCTGGCCGAAAATGACCTTCACGAACTGGCGGGGTCGCTTCACGAAGCTCTTCAAGATCCTCGAGCCGAACAAGCTTTGGCCGCTCATATAACAGGAGAAAATCCTCCAAAGGACCCTTCGTTTAAGGAAAGCAAAGCAGCTTTGAAGAGTTATGAAATACAAGACAAAGAAGTTTCAGCGCTCCAAGAAGTATGGGATAAGAAGAAGGAGGCAAATAAGGACAATAAATCTTTTGATATAGATGAAGAGTATGGATCTTTTATTGAAGGAGCCGCCGAAAATAGTGTTCAAAATAAAGTGGGGAAAGGGAAGGGCGGCTTTTGGCACGCCGTTTTTAAGTTAATAACAGGCCACAAGTTGGAAAAAAAGATCGAAAAATAATAATAACCCAACAATGGAAACGGAAGAATTATACTCGACACTTTCGAGATTGATGGAGGGGGATGATCAGGAAGCGGTAAAAAAATTTCTCATTGAGCACATTAAGGAATTTTCTGAGCGTGATCGGGAAAACATACTCACGGCGTTTCTTGAGGATGCCTTGGACAAAGAGAATATAAACGACAAAGCATTATTGGATTTTCAAAATAAAGCGATAGCAGCATTCAAACGATTGGAAGCTGAAAAAGCAGCATTAGAAAAACAGGACAAGCTTTTAGAGATAAAAGAGAATATGTAATTCAGGAATAATCCCTTACTCCTCGTCCTTTCTCCTCGCCCCGTGGAATGCTTTATGCACTTCACGCAATTGCTTGTTGGTAAGATGCGTGTAGACCTGCGTGGTGGAAATGTTTGCGTGGCCGAGGAGTTCCTGCACGGAGCGCAGGTCGGCGCCGTTCACGAGAAGATCGGTGGCGAAGCTGTGGCGGAGCAAGTGCGCGTGGATGTGATTTGGGATGCCGGCCTGCGTGGCGCGTGCGGCGACGAGGCGCTGGACGGCGCGCGGCGTGATGGGGCCGATCACTTTACCCACGCGGTCCAAGCTGACGAACAGTTTCTCTTCCGCATCACCGCGCTTGGCCATATATGCCTTGACCGCCTCCCGCGCCGAGTCGGAGACGAACACGACGCGCAGCTTGTCGCCCTTGCCACGCACGGAAAGTTCGCCGCGTTTGAGGTCGATGCCGCGCGGGAGTGCGCAGAGCTCGGCGAGGCGCAGGCCGGTCGAGAAGAACATTTCCAGGATGGCCTTGTCGCGCAGGGCGCGAAGCGAATCGCCCTTCGGCGCGGCGAGCAGCCGCTCGAGATCGCCATACTCCAGCGTGTCGATCTGACGCCCCGGCACTTTGGGAAGCTCTATTTTTTCCGCGGAGAGCGTTTTGATGTCGCGCTTCGCCAGATATTTTAAAAAGTTGCGCAGGGCGATCGCGTAGTAGCCCTGCGTCACGCGCTTGATGTCCCGCCGCGCGAGCGTCACGCGGAATTCACGCACCACGCCGTCCGTGATCTCGGCGGGGGAGGAGATCTTCGCAAACTTTAAAAATTCCAAGAGATAGTGTTTGTAGTTCTCGCTCGTGCGCGGCGATCGATTCTTTTCGATCTCGAGATAGTTCAGATAATCCTGGAGCAAGCGATCGATCTCCGTTTTCGATTTTTCTTTTTCCGGCATATCTTCATTATACGCTTATCTGTCGCAAAACGGAGATTGACGATACTGCTCGCCTAGAATAAAATGTTTTTCAGATGGGCGCGAGGTCGGATGCATGAAAAGAAGGCTTAGAACTATCGGTGGATGGGTTGGTAGCGGCATCATGTTGGCGCTTGCCCTTGTGGGCATCGGATTGGTCAGCGGGACCAAACTTTTTGTTCCTCCCAAACGGGAAGAACATGATTCCATCACATAGCGGGCATTTGCCCACAACTATGGCCGTCTCTTTGGAGCCGACCATTTTCTTTTTTTGCCCTTGCTAAATATTAAATATTGATGTACCATAACAAATAATGCTTACGAAACGAGTAAAATCCCGCATCGTGGGGGACAACAAGAAACACGATAAGGACACTGGCTCTGCCCAGGTGCAGATCGCAATGACCTCACGTCAGATCGACGAGCTGGCCGCGCATCTCAAGAAAAACCCGAAGGATAACCATTCCCGCCGCGGCCTTTTGAAGATGGTATCCAAGCGTAGGAAGCTGCTTGCGTACATGAAGAAGCACGAGCCTTCTCAGTACGAGAAACTCATCAAGAAGCTCGATCTTAAAAAATAATGAAAGCCGGACCAAGCCATTCCAACCAGCGAGTTGGGATTTTTGTTGATGTGTCCAATCTGTATCACTCGGCAAAGAATCTATACCAGGGCCGCGTGAACTACGCGGAGCTTATCAAGCACCTTGTGGCGGGGCGCCAGCTCATTCGTGCGATGGCGTACGTGGTGCGCAGCGAAGGCGTGGAGCCACAGCAGCCGCGGGGACATGTGCGCATGGCGGAGAAGGATCAGGCGGCGGCGATGTCCATCGTGCCCGCATCGGCATCCTCAAATGGCGCGAACGGCAATGGCGATGGTGCGGGAAGCGGCGGCATGTCTTCCGAAGCGAGCTTCTTCGAGGCGTTGGAGAAAGCCGGGCTTGAGCTGCGCATGAAGGACCTGCAGATCTACGCCGGTGGCTTGAAGAAAGGCGACTGGGACGTCGGCCTCACGGTGGATGTGATCCGCATGATGCCGTTCCTGGACGTGATCATTCTTGTGACGGGTGATGGCGATTATATTCCGCTCGTCAATTACGTAAAATGGGCAGGAGGGCGAGTGGTCGAGATCGCCTCGTTTCGAAGAAGCGCATCAACAAAGCTTGTGGAGGCCGCGGATGAGTTCGTGAACATAGAGAACCTTCCGCGCGCGATCATGAAGCCGCGGTATATGGCGAGGACAAAGAGGCCGCAGTTGGATAATCATTAAAAAATAATTAACTAACCGAAGCGCGATAAAGGGGATATCATTCCGAGCTTTGTGCGAGATCCCGCGGCGGCAAGCCGCATAGCGCAGATCTTGCCTAAAGCTCAGGATGATAGGACTCTCCGGGTTCGCGGTTCTATCAAAAAATATGTTACAAAAAAAGCAGTTTTCTGTTGAGATCGCAGGAAAGACGTTGACCATAGAAATTTCCGCGCTCGCCGAGCAGGCGAACGCCGCGGTGATCGCGAAGTACGGCGAGACGGTCGTGCTTGCGACGGCCGTGATGGCGCGCAAAGACAGCGACATCGATTATCTACCGCTCAAGGTGGATTATGAAGAGAAGTTCTATGCCGCAGGAAAGATCCTCGGCTCGCGCTACGTACGCCGCGAAGGCCGCTCGTCCGAAGAGGCGATACTCGCCGGCCGCTTGGTGGACCGCACCATCCGCCCGCTCTTCAACGACAAGATGCGCCGCGAGATCCAGGTGGTCGTGACGGTATTGCAGATCGATGAGCAGAACGATCCGGAGTTCGTGGGATTGCTTGGCGTCTCGACCGCGCTCTTTATTTCCGACATTCCGTGGAATGGCCCAGTGGCCGGCGTGCGCGTTGCGCAAAAAACAGACGACAAGCAGTTCATCGTGAATCCGGACAATAGCGCCGTCGCCGAACCGAACCTGCCGATCTTCGACGCATTCGTCTCCGGCTCCAAGGACCGCATCAATATGATCGAGCTCGGTGGTTTGGACGCGCAGGAGAAGGACGTTGTCGCGGGCTTCAAGCTCGCGCAGACCGAAATCAACAAATTGATCGCGTTCCAAGAGCAAATCCGGAAAGAGATCGGCAAGCCGAAGGCAGAAGTCGCGCTCTCGGAGCCGGATGAGGACATCAAGACGGAGATCCGGGCGTTCCTTGCCGACAAGCTGGAAGCGGCGATCTATCAGCCGACAAAGGTAGAGCATACGACTGCGGTCGGCGCACTGAACCGCGAGCTCAATCTGCACATCAAGGAAAAATTCGGTGCTACAAAGGAAAAGATAAACTGGAAAGCGGTGGAGTTTCTGTACGACGAGATGGTGAACGACCTCGTTCATAAGAATATTTTGGAAAAAGAGCAGCGCCCTGACGGTCGCAAGCTCGACGAGGTTCGCACGCTCGACGCCGAAGTGGGATTGTTCTCACGCACACACGGCTCGGCGCTCTTCGTTCGCGGCAACACGCAGGCGCTCGCCATCACGACGCTCGCGGCGCCCGGGGCTGAGCAGATGATCGAGACGATGGAGACCACCGGCAAGCGCCGCTTCATGCTGCACTACAACTTCCCGCCGTTCTCCGTCGGCGAAGTAGGCTCGTTCCGCGGCCCCGGGCGCCGCGAGATCGGCCATGGCAACCTGGCGCGCAAATCGCTCGAGCGCCTGATCCCGAACAAGGAGGAATTCCCGTACACGATCCGTGTCGTTTCGGAGATCATGTCTTCCAACGGCTCGTCATCGCAGGCGACGGTGTGCGCATCCGCGCTTTCCCTCATGGACGCCGGCGTGCCGCTCAAAAAGCCGGCCGCGGGCATCGCGATGGGCCTCATGATGGGCACTACACCAGATGGGCATTCGGACGTGAACAATTACAAAGTGCTGACCGACATCCAAGGGCCGGAGGATCATCATGGCGACATGGACCTCAAGGTTGCGGGCACGAATGACGGCGTGACCGGTATGCAGATGGACGTCAAAGTGGACGGACTCACGATCGAGCTGCTTGAGAAAGCATTCGCACAGGCGCGCGATGCACGCATTCACATCCTGAAGACGATCGTGGCGACGCTCCCCGCGCCGCGCACAGCGATCTCGCAATTCGTGCCGAAGATCCGTCAGTTCAAGATCGATCCGCTGAAGATCGGCACCGTCATCGGCCCCGGCGGCAAGATGATCAACGGCCTTATCGCCAAGTACGAGCTGGCCGGCATTGATATAGAAGAGGATGGCGGCGTGTACGTTTCCGGCGTTGACCTCGCAAAAGTTGAGGCAGCCGTTGCGGAGATCTTGGGCATGACGAAAGAATGGAAAGTAGGCGAGATCGTGGAAGGCCCGATCGTGAAGATCCTGGAATTCGGCGCGATCGTCGATCTCGGCGGCGGGGCGGACGGCATGATCCACGTCTCCGAGCTCAAACAGGGATTTGTAAAGCAGGTGGAAGACGTCGTCCATCTCGGCGATCACGTCCGTGCGAAGATCATCAAGGCGGAGAATGGCAAGATAGGGCTGTCCATAAAACAATTGGAAGCCAAATAACAAAATCCCCTCTGTTCTCAGGGACGGCGCTCCGTTTTTTTGTGCTAAAATAAAGCTATGGAAGACAAGACCGTTGTTGCCACTGCGCCGCCTCCGCCATCGGAGGTGAAAGTGCGCACCATGCGTTCCGATATCGACTCGATGATGAAGAGCGGAGGCGGCGCGCCGTCGTTTCAGAACGTCGCCATCTCCGGGCTTTCATTGGATGAGAAGTTCAAGCCACCGACGAATTTCGTCACAACCCCGATACCCGAAGCCGGGCGGATCGTGGTACCGGAAAATAATATGCCGCAGCCGTATCAACCGGTCGATCGTCCGGTACTTGGCCAGGAGGTGCAGGACGCTGGTCCGGGAAGCGATCTTTTACCCAAAATCATAGTGGGCGCCGTAGCGCTCGTGGCACTTGGGGTGGTGGCATATTTTGCGTACACTATTTTTGTAAAATAAAAAAACAGCGGGCGCCGTTGTTTTTTTATTTGTTCAGGAATTGGTTATTCCTTTTCTTCCGATTCTGCCTTTTCCACCGTGTCGCCGTTATGGAATGCCTCGGTGGTCTTTTTCTTTATGTCCTCAAGAAGTTTTTTATCCTCCTTTAATTTCGTTTTGGAATTCTCGAATCCTACGCCCAATCGTTCGCCGTTGTAGCTGAAGCTTGAGCCGGATTTTTTGACCACGCCGTGTGCGACCGCCGCGTTCAGCACGTCCCCTTCGTACGAGATCCCTTCGCCGAATAAAATATCGAACTCCGCCACTTTGAACGGTGCCGCTACTTTATTTTTCGCCACTTTTGCCTTTACCCGATTGCCGACCACCGCTTCACCTTTCTTGACCTGAGCGATGCGGCGAATGTCGATGCGCACCGATGCGGCAAAGGGGAGCGCCCTGCCGCCCGGCGTCGTTTCCGGATTGCCGAACATGATGCCGATCTTCATGCGGAGCTGGTTGATGAAGATGATGAGCGTCTGGCTGTTCGCCGCGATGGCGGTCAACTTGCGGAGCGCTTGCCCCATCATGCGCGCCTGGCGGCCGACGTGCTGTTCGCCCATTTCGCCCTCGAGCTCTGCGCGCGGCGTGAGCGCCGCGACGGAATCCACGACGACGACAGAGATGATCCCCGAGCGCACGATGCTTTCCAAAATGTTGAGTGCCTCCTCGCCGCTGTCCGGCTGGGAGATGAGCAGTTCGTTCACGTTCACGCCAAGCTTGGCCGCATACTCAGGATCCATCGCGTGCTCCGCGTCTATGAATGCCGCCTTCCCACCCTGCTTCTGCGCCTGAGCCACTACGTTCAACGCGAGCGTTGTTTTACCGGAAGATTCGGGGCCGAAGATCTCGGTGATTCTCCCGCGGGGGAGTCCGCCGATGCCGAGCGCGAGGTCGAGCGAGAACGATCCGGTCGGGATAGCCGCCACGTTCACATGCGTCATATCGCCGAGCTTCATGATCGCGCCCTCGCCGAATTTATCCTGGAGCGATGACATGAGCTCGTCCACCTGTTTGTTGCTCGCGTTATGTTTTTCCGTCACCGCCGGCTTCTGTCCGTCGCCCGCGCCCGTTTTTTTAGTTGTTTTCATGTGCTTCATTATATCAGAGCCATAGTTAAATTTATATTAAAAAAGTGTTAAAAATACCTTAAAGAGCGGGAGTCCCGGACGCCGTGGAACTTGGGATAACCGCGGGCGTTGAGCTGACGGTTGATGTGGGTGCCACGCCGCCCGGCGGCTGATAGAATATCTGTTCCATAACGGTCGTTTGTCCGCCAAGGAACTTCTTTGCCAAGATCTCAAACGGATTTGGCCCGATGCCGAGCAGGACCCCTTTTTGCCAGGAGCCGTCGGCGGCGATGACGATCTGTTCCTGCCCACCGTTCGCCCCCACGAGATAAAGCGAGTCGGCGCCGCTCACGGTGCCGGCGAGCGTGAACGTGCTCGATGCCGTCACATACGGATTCGCGTCCGGCGAGATGACGGTAAGCGTCGGCTTTCCAAAAATGTGCGGCGCCTGGAATGCCAGATAGATGAGCACGAGAATCCCTGCGCCGATCCACCAGAGATATTTCGGCGGGGATTGTTTAATGAAGCGATTGCGCGGCAACACGTCGAGCTCGCCGGAATTTTTTATCACCCCTTCTTTTTTCAATTTCGCCCACCACTCTTCGCCGTCAAAATCGAGCACCGCGCCGAGGTGGAGCATGTATCCGTGAAAGTACGGTGCCGACGGCATGTTCTCATAATCACCGCGCAAAAGGTTCTCAATGTGAGACGGCGCGATGCCTGTCATTTCGGACAGCTTCTTGAGCGTTATGCCGCGCTCTTTTATCTTTTCCGCAAAGAATTGTTCGAAGGGAAGGTCGGTGGGGGGCATTACCCTGATGATACGGCGTGGGGCGAAAAAACACAAAAGACCCATCGCTGGGCCTCTTGTATTTGATCCAACACAGTGCTGGAACCCGACTCGCCATCCGGTACATTTATTGTAATAGAATCAAAGTGAACGTCAAATATCTTTTAATGATTATTTAATCACTCCTAAGGGTGGTGGAAGTGAGGGGAGTCGAACCCCTTGGATCCGGATGGCAAGTCGGATCCAGCAACCGTGCCACTCCCACCACGCGAGAAGTATATCGAGGGGGTGATTAAACTTAGGTAAAATCTTCGGCGGCCAGCATGGGATGGAGTTCGGACAAAAACGTAGTCTAATGCGTCTCTAACATCTTTTGAATTCGCCTTGAGATATTCCTAAAATCGCTAGCACTGGTGATCTCAAAATAGATAGTGTTTTTCTTGGAGGGTGGCAGCTCCGCATATTTTTTCTGCTGACGCAATACATCTAACCAATCTTTCGCTTGCATAAAAACGGCAGGGTTTTTCCGGCTCTCCTTCGCGCGCTCGATCAGCACATTTTCAGAAAAATTGAAATAAAGCGTGATCAGCGTATAGCCGTATCGTCTGGCCTTTCGCTTGACGATGGATCGAATATCATTGGCAAGATTACCATTGGAAAGAATGATATTTAATCCAGACCGCAAAGAGAAATCAAGGATATATTGATATAGGACAAATTTGAAATTCGGGTCTTTGAACGTCCTTTTCGAATAGTTGAACTTCGATAGTGCCACTTCCGGATATGTTCGGTTTATAAAAAGAGCAATATCGTCGTTGTCGATGACGATGGTATTTCTGGTTGCCTTTTTCAATTTTCTTGCAAACGTCGTTTTCCCCGAATGGCTATGACCGACGCACATCACAAGATATTTCTCACTCTTACTCATAAAAGGAGTGTAACAAATAGTTACGACAGCCGCTGCTCTATCTTTTCCACATTCACATCGCGGGGCTTGGCGCCGTCGCCGGGGCCGATGTAGCCGCCGGATTCCATGATGTCGAGCAGGCGCGCGGCGCGGGCATAGCCGACTTTGAGCCGCCGCTGGAGGAGCGACGCGGATGCTTTCTTTGCATCATGCACCGTCGCGAGCGCTTCGTCGAGGAGATCATCTTCATCTGCGTCATCGCTCTCGCCGCTTGCGTTGATGAAGTGATCGAATCCTGCGGGAGTGATCGGACCGGCCTTATCAATATTCTCCTCGCCATCTTCGGATGGTTCCGGCATCTCCACTTTATTGTTCTCCTTAATGAAACTGACCACGCTCTTTAATTCCTCTTCGGTGATGTATGAACCCTGAATCCGCTTCGGCTTGGAAAGTTCCGCCGAGAGGAAGAGCAGATCGCCGTGACCGAGCAGTTTCTCGGCGCCCGCACCATCCAAAATAGTGCGCGAGTCGATCTGCGATGCCACCTGGAGCGCGATGCGTGCGGGGATGTTCGCTTTAATGAGGCCGGTTATCACTTCCACGGACGGGCGCTGGGTGGCGAGCAGAAGATGGATGCCGGTCGCGCGCGCCATCTGCGCAAGCCGCACGATCGCGCCTTCCACGTCGCGCCCGAAAGAGCTCATCAGGTCCGCCATCTCGTCAATGCCGATCAGGATGAACGGCAACTGATCCTCCGGCTTGCTCTTCGCGTTGTAGCTCTTAAGATCCCGGCTGCCCGCGTGCTGTAATATCTCGTAGCGGCGGTCCATCTCCTGGATGGCCCACTTGAGTACGCCAAGCGCCTTTTTATTCTCCGTGATGACCGGCGTGATGAGGTGGGGGATGCCGTCGTACATGGAGAGCTCGACGCGCTTCGGATCGATGAGCACGAGGCGCAGGGTCGCCGGCGAGTTTTTATAAAGGAGCGAGGTAATAAGAGAGTGCACTAAAATGGATTTTCCGGAACCGGTCGCGCCCGCGACGAGCAGGTGCGGCATCTTTTCGATGTTCGCAAAGATCGGTTCGCCGGAGACGTCGCGGCCGAGCACAAAGCCGAGCAATCCCGACTGGTTGAATTCCGGATAATTCATCAAACTGCCGAGGCGCACAAGCGCGGCGGACTTGTTCGGCACCTCGATACCCACGAGCGATTTGCCCGGGATCGGCGCCTCGATGCGGATCGGGTGCGCGGCGAGTGCGAGCGCGAGGTCCTGGTTGAGCGATGTGATCCGCGAGAGCTTTACGCCTTCAGCGGGCTTCAGTGTGTAGCGCGTCACTGCCGGGCCGACGTTGATCTCTCCCATCTCGACGGGGATGCCGAAACTGTCGAGTGTTCGCTTGATGATGTTCGCGTGCGCGAGGAGATCGCCGGTGGTGGGCTTGCTCGTGTCGGACTTAAGCAGCGAGAGCGGCGGCGGAACGTAGTTCGTGAAGACGGGCGCCTTCGCCGGCTTTTTCATTTTAGCGAGCTCGTCGCCGTTTTTTGCGTGCACGACGGCGGGTTCGTCCGTTGCGGATTCTTTTTTCTTTTCGTCCTTTTCATTCACCACTTTTTCCGCAGTGATCTTTTCGCCATCTGTACCCGTTACGAGGAGCGGTGCGGCATTTTCCTTCACCGCCGCATCCTCGGTTTCATCGTCCTCGTCGTTCCACGGCCACTGCACTTTGATCGGCACGTTTGCCGTCACAAGAACCGAGATGATGAGGATAAAGATGTCGATCGTGACAGCGGCGATATTCCCGAACGGTGTGCGTAGTGATCCGAAGACCAGCCCGAGCCAACCGCCGTGGGTCGGGGAGAGCAATTCGATGAGGCCCAGCACAGAAAGGATGAGGAGTGTTGAGCCGATAAGCGTCGTCGCGAGGATGCGCCTCTGGCGGGAGAGCAGGAACACGACGGCGGCAAAGAGCAGTGTGGCGGGCAGTATCAAATAGCCCCAGCCAAAGAGCGCGTTGAGGCCGCTATATATGAGCACTCCGGCCGGTCCGGCGATCGAAAACCATGCAAGGATGAGCACGACGGCTACGCAAATAAAGCTGATCGCCCAGATGCTGTTCTTTGTTTCGTGGTGGAGCCGCGGCTCGCGGGACTCCTTTGGAGAACTTCCATTACGGTTCGCGCCGCCGCTGTCGTTGGCTTTCGAGCCACCACCACTATTTCCTTTCTTGGCTTTTTTCTTCTTTTTCGCCATTACGTGATTTATTTTAACATCAGTTCGGGATTTATGCATTTGGTACAATAAAGAGATGAAAACCAAGCTATCCCAAAAATCCCTCATCGTTTTCGATCTCGACGGTACACTCGCCGAAAGCAAGGCACCTCTCAAGCCGGACATGGCCCGGGCACTCAAGGCGTTGCTCACGGAGAAAAAAGCCGCCGTGATCGGGGGCGGTTCGTACGAAGTGTTCAAAGATCAGCTCGTGAAGCATCTTCCGTTGCCGCCCCAATTGCTCGAAAAACTTTTCCTCTTCCCAACAACCTCCACAGCATTTTATAGGTATAGGAACGGCGCATGGAGAAATGTCTACCGCAAGACGCTTTCCGCCTCCGACAAAAAAAGGATCGTGCGCGCCTTCCATGATGCGTTCAAACAGACGGGATATGTGCGTCCTAAAAAACTCTGGGGTACGGAGATAGAGGATCGCGGGTCGCAGGTGACGTTCTCTGCGCTCGGCCAGGATGTGGTGACCAAGCTTGGGCGTAAAGGTATTACTATGAAAGAGCAGTGGTTCAAGGATAACCAACCGCTTCGCCTGAAGATGGTGAAGATCATGAATCGCGAATTGAAAAAATTTGAAGTGCGGAGCGGCGGACTCACTTCCATTGATGTGACGCAAAAGGGTATTGATAAGGCATACGGCGTGCGGCAGATAGAAAAAATGTTGAGAGTTAAAATAAAAGACATGGTTTTCATTGGTGACGCGCTCTATCCTGGCGGCAACGACGCGGCGGCGAAAAAAACCGGCGTGCAAACAATTTCGACGACCGGCCCAAAGGCAACGATCAGGATCATTAAAAAAATACTTGGTGTTTAGGAAAACGTCATGATCAGGGTGAATAAGGGAAAGAAGGGCACGATGTATTTTATTGGAGGCCTTGCTAGAACGGGAAAGACGACGATCGCCGAGAAGGTCGCCCGCAAGGGATCTATGCTGCCCATCTCCGCTGACGCCATCCGTTCCGGGACGAGGAACCTTCTTATCGGAGAATATCGGACATCGATGGAAAAGATAAGCTTCAAGACCATTGCGACCTTCCGCCGCGCGGGAAGTTCGAAAATATATAAAAAGAGGTTTGGGAGGAACGATCAAAGTGAAGATGAGCTTGCATGGGAAAGTGTCATTGGTCTTATCCATGCCTATGACGGGAAGCCCGGAAAGGGCGGATACCATCTTCTCGTGGAAGGGGTCGCAGTAACCCCCGAACATCTCAAGGCCTTAAAGTTGAAGAACCTCAACATTAAGGCAGCGTTCATAGGGTATAGCCATCCCTCGCACGTGGAATCGATCCTTACCCACGCAAAAAAGAAAAAAGATTGGGTGCACCAATGGATAAAAGAAGGATGGGGAAATGAGGCTGACGTACATGGATGGGTACGAACAGGAATCATCCAAAGTGCGAAAATGAAAAAAATGTCCAAACGATTCGGGTACGGATATTTTGATGTAGCTGAGCTGCCGTTTGAAAAACATGTTCAGGCCGTTACGAAATACCTTTTGAAGAAATAAAATTGACTAGCCACCTGCAAAGGGGTATATTCTCTGGGTAATGCCAGATACCTTTATCAGCTCGCTCGGAATGCGCCTTACGGTCCCGGAAGTGGTCCAGGAGATCATTGCGTTCATGGGCGCCGACCTTTTGCATAAATATAGAGTGACGATCGGCACGGATTCTCAGCTCCTCGCGAGCAAGAACGCCGATTTTGTGAATGCCGTCGTCGTGCACCGTATCGGCAATGGCGGCCGCTATTTCTACCGCCGTTTCGAGCTTGGAAAGTTCCACACACTCCGCGACCGGATGATCCGCGAGGCACTGATCTCGCTCGAGGTCGCGCAAGGCCTCCTCGCCGAACTCAAAAAGTTCCCGCTCCCGGACTTCGAGTTCGAGATCCACGCGGACATCGGCATGAACGGTCCCACGAAGGCCGTCATTAACGAGATCGTCGGCATGATCCGCGCCAACAATTTTGAAGTGAAGATCAAGCCCGACAGCTACGCTGCGACCAATGTCGCGGATAGGCACGTCTGATATACATTTTGAAATCACAATTTGTGATTTCAAAATGTAGTCCGCGCATGGGTTCCCGCATAATAAGTAATAGTGAACTACAAACCATGACCCTAGATACCTTAGTGTTCGACATCGAAACACAGAACTTTTTCACCGACCCGGACGTCGGCTGGGATAATTATGCTGCGCTCAAGATATCCGTCGTCGGCGTCTACTCATATATAGAGGACCAATATTATTGCTATGAGGAACATGAGATGGATAAGCTCGCAGCCCTTTTCTCCGACGCGCGCCGGATCGTCGGCTTCAGCATGAACCGGTACGATATCCCCGTGCTCAATAACTACTTCCAACGGCTCAAGAACGCGCCGCGTCTGTGGGAGATGGAGCGCGTGGATCTTTTGGAAGAGATCGAGATGGCGACGGGTTCGCGCATAAGCTTGGACCGGCTTGCGGGCGCGAACCTCGGCTTGAACAAGACGCATCACGGCTCGGAGGCAGGCGCGTTGTATCGCGAGGGAAAGATCGAGGAGCTCAAGGAATATTGTCTGAACGACGTGAAGCTGACGAAAGATCTCTATGATCTCTACCGCAAACAGAACTTTTTGATGGTGCCGAGCAAAAAGACCGGTGATATCGCCAAGGTGGAGTTTG
>DATCDU010000035.1:0-8043 GCA_036510525.1 Minisyncoccota bacterium | reverse complement strand
CCCCAGATCATTATCGGCACCCCGGGCCGGATCATGGACCATATGCAGCAGAAGACATTAAATTTAAATAAAACGAGTGTGCTCGTGCTGGACGAAGCGGATCGGATGCTCGACATGGGATTCGCGCCGCAGCTCAAGCGTATTATGACGGGAGTTCCGCGCGAACGGCAGACGATGCTCTTTTCCGCCACGATGCCGCAGAGTATTCTTTCGCTCGCGCAGTCATATATGAAGCTCCCATTACGCATTGAGATCGCGCCGCCGGGCACCGCGATAGAGAAGATCGCCCAGGAATTATATTTTATCCAAAAGCCGGACAAGTCACGGTTATTGGAAAAATTGTTGTATGAGTATCGCGGATCGGTGCTTGTCTTCTCGCGCACCAAGCATGGCGCAAAGAAGATCGCCGCATCCGTGCGCGCGCTCGGCCACACCGCTGCCGAGCTCCACGCCAACCGCTCGCTTAGCCAGCGCCGTGAAGCGCTCGAAGGATTCAAGAATGGCAAATATCGCGTTCTCGTGGCGACGGACATCGCTGCGCGCGGCATCGATGTGAAGGGGATCGAGCTCGTCATCAACTATGACCTTCCGGACAATCCGGAGGACTACGTTCATCGCATCGGCCGCACCGGCCGCGCTGGCGCCACCGGTCACGCGATCTCGTTCGCCACGCCGGATCAGCGCGGCGACGTCTATAGCATCGAGCGGTTGATGCGCATCAAGCTCCCGCTTTCCAAGACTCCGGAGTTGCCGCCTGCGCGCGCGGAGCAATATATTCCACGTGAGCCGTTTACGCCATATCGCGGCAAGCCGGGAGTAGGAGCATCGCGTGGTGCACGGCCGTCGTTTGGCGGCAGTGGAGGCCCAGCCCGGCGTCCCGCCTTCAACAAGCCATCCTACGGCGGCGGTAAGCCTTCGTATGGCTCCTCCTCGCCCCGAACATCATCGACGTCTACATTCGGCAGTAGTCCCGCAAAGCGGACTTTCCATAAACCTGGAGGGTATGGCGGCTCACGGAGGCCGGGCCATGGTAACTCGGGACCAAGCCGCTATTCGCGGAGATAGATAGATTTTTAGCGATCTATCATGATTGTTAAACATGTGACACAGGTCGGTAATCGCATCATCCGCACGAAGTCCAAAGAGGTTGTGGTGTCTTCAAAGCAGAATAAGACGATCGTCAGGAATCTCGTCGATTCCATGCGGTATCATGGGCTGGTGGGTATGGCAGCACCACAGATAGGGATCAATAAGAGGATATTCGTCACGGAGATCAGAAAGACGAAGACACGAAAATCGAGCATCCTCGACCCCGTACGAGTATTCATCAATCCAAAGATACTGAGCTTGTCTTATAAAAAAGAATCCGACTATGAAGGGTGTGGCAGTGTAGCGACGGGAGGATTATTTGGCAGCGTGAGAAGGTCGCGATCGGTCGTCGTCGAAGCGTTCGATGAAAAAGGGAAAAAGTTTAAGCTGCGTGCAAGCGGATTGCTGGCACGGATCATCCAGCACGAACTCGATCATATTGAAGGAAGAGTTTTTCTCGATCGTTTGCCGAACATGAAGAGCATTATGAGCAGAGAAGAATATCTACGGCACTAAAATTAAAAATATAATCATGAGATCCCAAAAAAAGAAAATAATGATCGCGATCGTTATCATCATCGCAATGGGTATAGCGTTCGCGCTGAATCAGTTTTTTATTTTACAAAAAGCGCACAGCACGTTCGATAATTATTACGCGTTTCGCGGATGCGCACAGCTGATTTCAACAACGACCACATCCGGCGTGTGCAAGACCAGCTCGGGCGACACGATCACGATCGTGGAGATCAACGGCAAGTGGTATTTGCAGGGTGACGGACCGGGCGTTTGGTAGCCGTCAGGACTCCGTCATCTTCCAGTCATCCGCAAAGAAGTACTGTGACATTTTGAATATCCCATATGCCATGTAGGGCGCCGCGAGGACGTCGATCGTGTAATGCACATGGGCAAAAAGCACGGCGATGCCGAACACCACCGAAAGGACGAGGTACGCATACCGCCAGAATTTTTCCTTCCACATTATGAGCGCTACGAGGAAGGGGAGTCCGGTGTGGCCGGAGAAGAAGAATCCCGCTTCAAGCCCAAGGCCGGTGTAGGTCCGGTCAAAGATCCCGGTGGGATCAGGATTCACGCCACCGGGATAGATGCCGATATGAGTCACCGCGATGAACACCGCACGCGTGGCGATGAATATTGCCGCCGCTTTGAGCGTGAACAACAAATATTGTGGTTTTGCGAGGATGAGGATGATGCTGATCCCGATCGCGCACAGTGCGCCCTCGATGATCAGAAAGTTGAGGTTCACGACCGGCAGGATACTAAGGAATAAATCAGCCACCGAATTGCTGGGAACCCGATTTACATATGCCGAGGCATAGTATTGGAAGACAACGGCTAGGATGAGGAGAATGACGGCATTCACGAGCGACCGAACATGTTTCCGGGTCCAGAAGCCATTATAATTGAAATACTTCATTTATCCTTATTTTAGCACTATTTTGCCTGTCAAGGTTGTCCACAGTTACGCTTGACAGTACTATTTAAAGGATTAAACTGTAATTATGCATAACATACAACAAAAGCTCTTAGAGCTGGCGGAGAAGAAAAATTTGGGTAATCTCACCCTGCGGGAGATCGGGGGGCTCGTCGGGGAGACGTCACCGCAGAAGATAAAGCATCACCTTCAGCAGTTGGAAAAACGGGGATTCATTCATATCAACAAAATGGAACACACAATAACCACCACAAAACAACAAGGCACCACGATAAAAGGAATTCTGGGCAACGCCAAACTTCTTTCCGTCCCAATTTTAGGTGCGGCCAATGCCGGTCCGGCAACGGTCTTTGCCAATGCAAACATCGAGGGATATTTGCGCGTTTCGAGTACGCTCGTGCCGCGGCAACGTCTGGCTCATCGATTGTTCGCACTTAAAGTAGACGGCCCATCCATGAACATGGCGTATATCGGCGGAAAAAAGATCGATGATGGGGATTATGTGATCATCGACAGCGAGGACCGCGAGGCCGCTAACGATGACATCGTGCTTTCCGTCATCGAAGGCATGGCGAACATCAAAAAATATTACGTGGACAAAGAAAACAATCAGATCCTACTGATGTCCGAATCCACGCATGACTTTCCCGCGATCCACATCCACGAGAACGACGAATTTGCCATCAACGGGAAAGTGATCGGCGTGATAAAGACTCCTTCCAAAAAGAAGTAGGAATAATATATCCGACCATGGCCAGAAAATGCTTTATATCTTTCAAGACGGAAGACGTCGACTATAAGAATGCCATACAGAATGATTTGGATGTAGACATGATAGATAAGTCGCTCAACGAGGCGATTGACTCTGATGACGAGGAATACATTATGCAGCAGATTCGGGAAAACTACCTTGCGGATTCAACTGTAACAATACATCTTATAGGCGCCCATAGCGCTGAAAATTTGGGCAGTGAAGAGCAAAAATTTATCAAACGAGAGCTCCAAGCGTCGTTATATAATGGGGAAAATAATCCAAGAAGCGGTATCCTTGGTGTTGTTCTCCCATCGGCCCAATCACAGATTTATAAAAACGGTATTCTTTGTAAATGTGGTAACGTAATTTCGGTCGTAAATATGGAGGATGATACTACGATAAAAGAATTCCATCGCAATTTCCTTATTAAACCAAATAGTAATTGCCACTGGACTGAAGATGATCGATATTGCGTCCTAGTTACATGGGAAGACTTTGTAAAGGATCCTGAAAAATATATTGAACTAGCATTTTCTAAAAGAGAACATCCTATTGCAGAAAAAGTTACGGTACGTCCATAAGAATGACAGTAAAGGAGCAAGAGGGGCAAGAGCCAGATTCGGGGTATCTGCGGCTAGAGGATCAGATTGCATGGTACGATCATAAGTCGATGAGTTCTCAGCGGCATTATAAGCGTGTGAAGATAGCTGAGGTTATCTGTACGGTACTTGTACCGATTATGGCAAATATTAATGCCTTAGTAACGGCAGCATTGGGAGGGGCTGCGATCGTACTTGAGACATTTGAACAAATTAACCAGTGGCAACATAACTGGATCACATACCGCTCAACCTGCGAATCATTACGACATGAAAAATATTCATACCTCAGTAAATCTGGTGATTACGAAGTTCAGACCGAGGAAGAGGCAAAACGCTTACTTGCGCAAAGGGTAGAATCCCTTATTTCAACTGAGCATTCAAAATGGATCTTGCATCAAGAACATAAAATCAATAAACAAAAAGATTTACAGAAATAAAATCTTACCCTTAAGATTTTTTAGTGATGATTATTAAAAAATCATTAAATAGTGTTTGACTTTATAGAAAAGAAGATTATCATTATCTACGAAGACGGCGATCCGTAGGAAGATGGATCGAAGCTGCTTGGTACATAAATGGCCACCCAATGAGTGGCCATTTATGTTTTTAATATTACTAAAAAATTTTAAATTGTTTTAATCGGCTCTGTGATATGGTGGCTACGCCTGTGGATACGGGCCTGTCTTCCATATAGTAGGATGCCGTCCCTACCAAGCGGCGAACCGGGCGCAAGTTCCGGCAGGTCCACAGGTAAATAAACCGGGCGCTCTTTTTATAGAGCGCCCGTTGCGAAATTAGCGGACCATGACTTGCATGTCCGCGGGACTGGCCGGCAATGCATTAAGCATCGCCGTGGCCTTCCCGAAAAGAGCGAGCAGGAAGCTGACGAGCGCGGATAGTACGGCGGGCATGAAGATCCCCAGCACTATGATCAACGCGGCAAGTCCTATGGCTCTTCGCATTGTGGTGCGCGCAGGCGGGGATGAATTAAAACAGCATCGACCCGTGCCGTCGCCACTATGCGTGGCCGTTCCTCCTGCGGGAAACCCTTTGTGCGAGGGCTTGCCGCAGGAGGAAACATTGTGAATGTCGCTATCTCTTATATAACAAGCACCGGCGATAGATTCAATGGATCTGTTGTCAAACTGATTGACAACATACATTTCTATTTGCGAATTACTTGCAATTTAATTGACGCGTGAAATGTGCGCCGTATACTGGATAATAATGAACAAAACAAAATGGATCGTCATCGTCGTGTTGTTCGTCGTGGGGGGGGTCGTGTATGCCCTCGTAAAATTTGGAAATATCGGTCAGTCCGGTAATGATGGGACAAATGGCGGTGCCATCAAGATAGTCGCCGCCGAGAATTTCTATGGCAACATTGCTCAGCAATTGGGTGGCGATAAGGTGTCGGTGATGAGCATTCTTTCAAACCCAAACGTAGACCCGCATGAATACGAGTCGGACGTGGAGGACGGCATTGCTATCACGAACGCGAACATCGTGATCGAAAACGGGCTTGAGTATGACACGTGGATGGATAAATTACTTTCCGCATCGCCGAACCCCAACCGGATACTCATCACTGCAGGCGCGATCGTGCCGGACCCACTCCCGGAAAATCCGCACGTGTGGTATGGCATTGATAATATTTCCGCCATTGCCGCAGCGATCGAAGCCGCGCTCATAAAGACCGACTCGGCGGACGCGGTGCTTTTCCAAAACAACCTCGCCACATTCAATGCATCGCTTGCGCCGATCACGGCAGAGATGAACACGATCAAGGCGCACTATGCCGGCACGCCGGTAGGGCTCACTGAGACGATCTATCTGTACCAGACCGGCCCGATGGATCTCGACGTTCTGACACCGCTTGCCTTTGAGCGGGCGATCGCGGAGGGCAACGACCCGTCGGCGCAGGACGTAAATACGACGGATCAACAGATAGAGCAGAAGCAAGTGAAGATATTGATCTATAACAGCCAGACGGTGACGCCCATTACGACAAATCTACAGAATATGGCGACGGCGGAAAATATTCCGGTCGTGCCAGTGAGTGAGACGATGCCGCCGAACGACACCTACCAATCCTGGATGATAGCGGAGCTGAACACGCTTAGTACCGCGCTCGCGAAATAAGGTAGAATAGTAATTATGGATATGAATAAGGTGATTTCGCTTGACGGCGTGAGCGTAGAGCTCGGCGGCCGGACGATATTCAAAGACGTTACCTTTTCTGTTGAGAAAGGGGAGTTTGTGGCGATTCTTGGACCGAACGGTGCCGGGAAGACGACGCTCTTTCGCTTGTTGTTGGGATTATTGAAACCGACCGAAGGGGAAATTCGCGTGCTTGGCGCCGTGCCACATCGCGGCGATGGCAATATCGGCTACGCGCCACAGCATCGCGTCTTAGAGACCGATCTTGCACTACGCGCGCGCGACGTGGTCGGGTTCGGGTTGGACGGAAATAAATGGGGGATCGGCTTTGGCAGCCATAAACGGGACGACATGATTGATGCCGTGCTCAAAGAAGTGGACGCATACCAATTTGCGAACGCGGCGGTGGGGCATCTTTCCGGCGGCGAGCAGCAGCGATTGCTCATCGCGCAAGCGCTTATCACGAACCCCAAAATATTATTGCTTGACGAACCGCTCTCCAACCTGGACATCAGCCACGCGCAGGAGATCATCGCGCTTCTGACGGAGATATCAAAACATCGCGGCGTGACGATCATGCTCGTGTCGCACGACATCAATCCGCTCCTTCCGGCGGCGAACCGGGTGCTCTACATGGCGCGCGGGCACAGCGCGATGGGCGCGCCGGATGACATCATCACGAGCGCAACGCTCTCCAAGTTGTACGACACCAACGTGGAAGTGATACGGAGCGGCGGCCACGTCTTCGTTGTCGGCGCGGAACTATGATGTCGATCTTCCAATATTCATTCATACAGAACGCTTTCCTTGCCGGAACGGTCGTCGCGGTCGTCGGCGGGTTTGTGGGATATTTTTTGGTGACGAGGGGACTCACATTCGCCGGCCACGCGCTCTCGCACATCGGCTTCGCGGGAGCCGCCGCCGCGCTCCTCATCGGGCTTGATCCGATATTTGGAATGCTGGCATTCACGATCGTTGCCGGCATCGGGATCGGCGTTTTTGGGAAAGATCTGCGCGAGGAGGACATCAACATCGGGGTTGTGATGACGCTCATGCTCGGTCTCGGCGCACTCTTCATCTCGCTCTATAACGGATACGCCGAACAGGCATATAGCATCCTGTTCGGGACGATCCTTGGGATCAGCCACACCGACGTACTGGTGACACTCATATTCGGCGTTGGAGCGATCGTCGTGTTGGCCGCCATTTTCCGCCCACTGCTTTTTAGCTCCATCGATCCGGAGGTGGCGGAGGCGCGGGGCGTGCCCGTGCGCACCCTTGGCATAGTGTTCCTCGTGCTCGTCGCCGTCGCGGTCTCGATGTCGGTGCAGGTGGTCGGCGTGCTCCTTATTTTCACCCTGCTCGTCGGCCCCGCGGCCACCGCCACGCGTCTCGTGCATAACCCGCTCGGCGCGGTGACCACGAGCGTCGCGCTCGCGCTCGGTTTCACCTGGCTCGGAATATTCCTGGCAGCCACGGGCAGTTTCCCCGTCACGTTCTACATCGCGACGATATCGTTCGTCGTCTATCTTCCGGTGCGATTATTAACAACATGATCGAACTATTACAACAGCCATTCGTGGAGAACGCGTTCATGGCAGGAACGTTGATCGCGATCGTCGCCGCGATCGTCGGTTACTTCGTAGTCCTGCGCGCGCAGGCGTTCGCCGCGCACGCGCTCTCGCACGTGGGCTTCGCGGGGGCGACGCTCGCGGCATTACTCGGGATAAGCGGCTTGCTCGGCATGTCGGGATTCACCGTGGTGGCCGCGCTCGGCATGGGGGCGCTCGGCAAGCGCATCCATGGGCGTGATGTGGAGATCGGCATGATACTATCGTTCGCGCTCGGCCTCGGCGTTTTGTTTTTGCGGCTCTACACCAACTCGGCCAGCGAGACAGTGAGCGTGCTCTTCGGTTCGATCCTCAGTGTTACCCATACAGACATCGTGCTTACGCTCATCTTTGGCATCGGAACGCTCATTATAC
>DATCDU010000034.1:0-70625 GCA_036510525.1 Minisyncoccota bacterium | reverse complement strand
CCCAGGGGATGATCACGCTCCGTCAGGACGGCATCGTGAAAGCGCTGAAGGGCATCGTTTCTATAGAGGAAATCATCCGCGAAACCGAGGAGGCATAGGGCTGTCAAGAAAAGCGGGGATTGTTTTCCCGACTTGGTCCTGTTTCAGTTTAGCACTGCTGGATTCAGCACTTTAAAATCACAATTTGTGATTTCAGAATATAATAGAACTCGGCGTTATTTGTCGTATGCCTTTACTGAGCAGGACATCGTAATGCCCTGCTCTCGTATTGATATTCTCCTTGCTTCTCTTGATGTGGTAATATTACTTTATGGACGACTACAAGCAACAGCTCAACGACCTTTTGACGACGACGGCGAAGCAGAATGCGTCGGATCTTCATCTTGCGGTCGGTCGGCGTCCGACGTTGCGTATCGACGGCGTGCTCGTGCCGCTCCAGAAGGAGGCGATCATGACCCCGGAATCGGCGGAAGGGATCATCTCTCAGCTGCTCACGCCGGAGCAGAAAGCAAAGCTCATCACCCAGCGCCAGGTGGACTTCGCGTACAGTTTGGAAGAGAAGGCGCGCTTCCGCGTCAACGTCTATTTCCAGCGTGGCTATCTCGCCGCAGCGATGCGTCTTATCCCTACGCGCATCAAGACGATCGAGGAACTGAACCTTCCGCCATTGCTCCACGATTTCGCCCAGCTCTCCCAAGGGTTTGTACTCGTGGTGGGTCCCGCCGGGCACGGCAAGTCGTCCACACTCGCGGCGATCGTGGATGAGATCAATCATACGCGCACCGATCACATCATCACGATCGAAGACCCGGTGGAATATCTTTTTACGCAAGACAAGTGCATCGTCTCGCAACGCGAAGTAGGCAGCGATGCGACGAGCTTCCACTCGGCGCTCCGCACGGTGTTGCGGCAGGACCCGGACGTCGTGATGATCGGCGAGATGCGCGACGGCGTTTCCATCGGCACCGCCATGACCGCTTCCGAGACCGGGCACCTTGTGGTCTCCACCTTGCACACCAACTCCGCGTCGCAGACGATCGACCGCATCATTGATTCCTTCCCGGCCGATCAGCAGGGGCAGGTCACGTCCCAGCTCGCCGCCACGCTCGTCGCGATCGTTTCGATCAGGTTGCTCCCGCGGGTCTCGGGCGGACGCATTCCCGCGATGGAGATCATGATCGTCAATCCCGCCATTCGCAATCTCATCCGTGAGCGCAAGACGTACCAGATCGATCTCGTCATCGAGACGAGCTTGCAGGAGGGGATGGTGACGCTCAATCGCTCGCTCGTGAACCTCATCAAGAACAAGGAGATCACCCAGGAGAACGCCGAGCTGTATTCGCTGAACCCGTCGGAACTCCGCATATTGTTGGAGCGTACATAGCGCATGAAGTTCAAATATCAGGCCAAGACAAAAGAGGGGGCGACGCAGGTGGGATTCGTGGAGGCCTCGGATCGCGACGCCGCGAGCGCGATCCTTTCGAGCCACGACCTTTTCGTGTTGAGCGTCATCGCCGACCATCCGCCCGGCGTGTTCGATAATATCGCGGGTTTCTTCGGCCGCGTTGGGCGCAAAGATCTCATCGTATTCACGCGCCAGCTCGCGACATTGCTTGAGGCGCGGCTCCCGCTGAACAACGCGCTCAAGATCCTCTATGAACAGACGAGCAATGCGAACCTGAAGCTCGCGATCACGCAGGTGACGGAAGACATCGACTCGGGCATCACCTTTTCGCAGGCGATGGCGCGGCAGGGAAAGGTATTCCCGGATTATTACATTGAGATGGTACGCGCGGCGGAGGTCACGGGTAACCTGAACGAGGTCGCGACCTTCCTTGCCGACTTTACGGAAAAGGAGGGCGACCTTGCGAGCAAGGCCGCGTCGGCGCTCGTCTATCCGGGCATCGTCGTCGGGCTTTTCGTCGTTGTTGCGTTCATCCTCATCACGTTCGTCTATCCGTCTCTCGGGAGCGTGTTCGCGGAGAACGGCGTTTCGCTTCCGTGGTATACGCAGGTGCTGCTCGACACGGGGACATTCCTGAGTAAGTGGTGGATCGCAGTAATCATCGCCGTCATTGCGCTTGGCGCGGTCGCGGTCAATTATTTCCAGACGGAAGAAGGCGAGGCGTTGCTGGATGAAGCGAAGATCCGGCTTCCGATCGTCAAGAAAGTATACTCGCCGGTCATCATGGCCAGATTCGGCAACTCGGCGGCGCTCCTCGTGCACGGGGGCATTCCGATCGCGCAAGCGCTTGAGATCATCGGGCACATGGTGGGGAACAGTCTTTACAAGGATGTTGTGCACGATATCGCCGAGGATGTGCGCCAGGGATCGCTCCTTTCCGCGAGCATCGCGAAATATCCCAAGTACTTTGCGCCGCTTGTCTCACAGATGGTGGCGGTGGGGGAGACGACGGGAAAAATAGAGGAGATGTTCACCCGTCTTTCGAACATTTATACCCGCCAGGCGGACGAGATCACGAACAATCTGGTAGACCTCATCCAGCCGGTGCTCATGATCGGCATCGGCCTTATGGTGGGCCTGCTTTTCGCCTCCATTCTTATCCCCATTTACAGCCTCACCGAGAGTATTCACTAAATGCTATAATAAAATGGTTGAAATATTCAAAAGGTCGAGAAAGATTTCTATCTAGAACATGATGAACAATCAAAGGAAAGGCTTTACCCTCATTGAAATCTTGATCGTCGTCGCGATCATCGCCATTTTGGCGTCGGTCGTGCTGGTGGGCCTTGGCCCGACGCAATCACTCGGCCGCGACGCACGGCGCGTTTCCGACGTCCACGAGACGATAAACGGCTTGGAATTGTACTATAACAAGCAGGGATCCTATCCCGTTGCGGGTGCGTCTTGGAATGCCATGGGAACCGCTCTTACCGGCGCAAGCGTTGGGGTGAATTCCATCCCGAACGATCCTACCACCAGCAAGAATTACGTTTATGCAACTGATGCTGCTGGTACTTTCTATGTCGTTGCTGCGCTCTTAGAGAACGGAACGGGCGGATCTTGGAACGGTTATTCAGCACCAACAAACCACACGACTGTTACCGTCGCCACTCCAGGGATCACGGTTGCTCAAATGACCGCGGCTACCGGATGCACCGCCGCCGGCACCCCAGCCAATCAGTACTGTGTTAGCCTTTAATTTTCATCACAGATGAAAATGCAAAAAACCCGCTTCAGCGGGTTTTTTGATATCATGGATACATGGATCTATTGACCCTAACCATCTTGTTCGTCTTCGGGGTCGTGATCGGAAGTTTTTTGAACGTCGTCACTCTGCGCTACGACGGTGAACATTTTTTGCTCGACGCGAGAGCGATCGGCGGCCGGTCGCATTGTATGCAGTGCAAGGAAACGCTTCAGTGGTTCGAGCTTGTGCCCATCGCAAGTTTTCTCATCCAAGGCGGGCGTTGCCGTCATTGCAAAACACGTTTGAGTATCCAGTATCCGATCGTGGAGCTGCTCTCCGGGCTTATCTTTGTGTTCGTGCCGTTGACCGTTGGGGTATCCGCTCTCTCCGCCACGCTGTGGGTTGCCGCCTTTGAGGCGTTGCTCGTGATGGCGGTGATAGATATCCGGCTCGGCATCATTCCGGATGAAATAAATATCTTCCTCGGGGTGATCGGCATTCTCCTCGCGATCGCCCCCGGCTGGGAGGGGGGTGCGGTGCTTGGTAAGGTGATCGGTGCCGCAGTTGCCGCCGTCTTCTTTGCGATACTTATTGCGGTCACGCGCGGCAAAGGGATGGGCATGGGCGATCTCAAGCTTGCGATCCCGTTGGGGCTCATCTTCGGATGGCCAGACATTATTTTCATCCTGGCATGCTCGTTCATTATCGGCGCGATCGTCGGCGTCTTTGCCATCGCGCGGGGAAAGAGCAGCATGAAGAGCACGCTCCCGTTTGGGCCGTTCCTCGCGCTCGGCGCAGCGGCGATGTTTTTCTGGGGCGGCCCGATCCTCGGCTGGTATGTATCCCTACTTGGAATTCGGTGAAGGTGCCACGGAAGTGATAGAATACTCTTATGGCGGATAAAAAGGGTTTCACATTGATAGAGATACTCATCGTGATCGCGATCACGGCGGTGCTCTCCGGTCTTGCCATCGGCTACAGCCACGTGGGGCAAGATCAGATATCTCTTTCTATAGAGGAATCAAAGGTGGCACAGATGATCCTTGAAGCGAAGGAGCTCTCCATCGCGACCTACAGTCAGAACAACGCCACATGTGCGTACGGCGTGGAGTTCGATTTTGCGACCTCCTCCTACTCGCTGTTTGAATATAATTCCGCGACAAGTACTGGTTCCGGTTCCCGATCCACGTGTCCTTCGATCGCAAGCACATCCGCCGCGATCGATCAGGGCGCCATCGCTAAGTACACGAGCGGCAACTGGCAGGTGCCCACCGCGTCAGGCGTCATACTGGTCAGTTCCACCAATCCTATCGCAAGTGCCACCATCCAGGACATTCTTTTCTATCCTCCCAATCCATGCACGTTGATCAGCCTCGTCGGGCAAACAACGTTCCAAAGCGATTGCAATTCTGGCACGAACAATAACCCCCCGCCGGAAGCGTATATCTATCTGCGCACGACGAACGGTAGTCTTTCCCGGACGATCACCGTCAATCCCGCAGGCCAGGTAAGCCTATAAACCATGCCAATATATATCCTCATCCATTCCCGCCGCGGACAAACACTCGTTGAAGCGCTCGTCGCGCTCAGTATCCTGACGATGGGATTGGCCGGCATCGTGGTCCTCCTCAATCAGTCGCTCCAGTTGAACCGGACGACGACGAACGACACGCAGGCGACGTATCTCGCATCCGAAGGGATCGAGATCGTGAAAAATATGATCGACCACGATGTGTATAAGGGATTACCCGTCAATGATGATTGGGACGCCTCCTTTAGCCAATCGGGGTATTATTGGAACATCGATTATGAGACCACCAGCACCACGGGGTTGCCCGTGCGTGCGAATCAAATGCAGGCCACCCCGCTCTATTACAATTCAACCACCAACATGTTCGGGTATAGTGCCGTCGGCGCGGCACCGACGAATTTTGTGCGGAACATAAAAATAACCAACATTGATAATTCAAATCTCGTTCCCGTCGAGATCGACGTGCAATCCATCGTCACGTGGACCAATGGCGGGAACTCCAATGCCATCACTCTCGAAGACCACTTTTATGACTGGCACCCCTTATCCCCGTAACATGAAAAAAGGATTCACCCTCGTCGAATTGCTCATCACCGTCGGACTGTTCGTCATCGTCATCACGATCGCCGTCGGAGGATTCACGAACGCCATCCGCACCGAGCGCCAGGTTTCGTCCCTCATCGCGGCGCAAAGCAACGTCAGCCTCGTGCTTGAGCAGATGTCACGCGAGATCCGCACGGGATATCTTTTCTGTCATGACGCCGGCGGCGCAACGCCTTCATCGAGATGTAATGACGTCAATAATTCCTCGCTGCCGACGTGTTCGGTCGCCGCTTCCACCGGCGTGTGGACATGTCCGACATTGGACTTTTATGACGCGCAAGTAAACCACGTCAATTATTCGTGGGCGGGCGGGCAGCTGATGGAAAGCGTTGGTACGAACCCCGCGCTCTCTCTTACCGGCGATACCATCACCGTGAAATATTTGAAGTTCACGCTCTTCGGCCAGACCGAAGGCGATAACTGGCCACCGCGCATCACCATTTCCATCGGCGTGACGCCGAGCTCCACCGATCCGGCGGTTGCGAATGATGTCATCAATCTCCAGACCACCGTGAGCTCGCGGATCATAGATTGCAACACCGCAACGAATCCGCCCCAGTGCTGACGTGCCAGCGCGCCGGGCGGGGGGCTTTGGATTATCCACACCCCGTATTTCCCCATATCTGCTACTATTAGAGGTATGAAAGACTCAAAGATGCTTTGGGTGTGGGTCGGTGTAGTGGTGGTCGTGGTTGTGGTCGTGGCGTGGTTCATCTGGAAGCCGACCTCAAAGGCGCCGGTCGCAACGAACCCAGTGCCGGTATATGCCCCTCAGGGCCAGCTCGTTCCACAGTTCCCGCCGTCTCTTATTCTTGGCACCTCCACAATAGTGAACGGAAGTTATGCCATCGATTATACTTCCAGCACCAACCAATATACGGCAGAGTTCAACTCGTCGAGCTCAATGGCATCACTTTACGCGAATTATAAACAGTATCTTCCGGCCAACGGGTGGACCATCACGAACGATATTTCCAAGTACCCCACTTCGCGGGGATTGTACGCTTCGAATACCTCCTCTAATATCGCGGTCGCTATTGTCTCTCAAAAAACAGGATCACAGGTGACCGTTACTTATGTACTGAAATAAGAAAATGAAAAATCCCCTAAAAGCATTCGCGAAGAAATATTGGTATGTGATGGTGGTCGCGGTGTTCGCCGTGGCGGTAGTTGCAGGGGTGCGGGCACTCCCAGCGCCAGTGGTAAGCGATGCGAAAGCCCAGAGTGCAATTCCTACGATCGGCCTGACTCCGACATACGATGGCAGCGGCAATATTACAGGAGTAGCCCTCACGACCTCGGGGCCCGGTCCCTTCACCGAAAATTTCCAGGTTGCGATCTGCCTCCAGGAGCAAGGTAGGAATAGCAACCGCATCGATTGTGTCCATACACCTTGGGCTGCATCATCATCGCCTGCAGGCAACAGCCAAATCTCCGGGGTGACGATGAGCAATTTCTCGCAATGGTGGAGCGCCTGGTCTGCCTCGCCCGAGCAGACGATCGATGCGCACTGGACGACGACGATCACCCCGCCCAATTACAGAGTAGATAACTGGCAGACGCGACCCACTAACGGGGGAGAGATTACTATGCAGGGCACTAATTGTTCCACGAATTCAGGGTGTGGAACATGTTATGACAGCGGAAACTGTACCGGGGTCGGATATTACTATGATTATGGAACTGGCTGGCAGGAGGTCGCGCCATCCGTGTTTGTTCGTACCGCACCACTGCCCGCCGGGGAGGTTATTACCAATGTCCAGCTTGGTTTCGAACAGATAGACGTAAATGATGACGTTTCGATGTGGAACAACAATGCCGGCGCGGTCGGCAAGACCGGCTATGGCATCAGCGCCAATGTTTGCAGCAATGGTGGTGTTCCGTGGGTAATGACCCCGACTATGGGCGGAACCAGCTTGGTGTCATACGCCTATGCAGGCGGCAATAATTGTGATATCGCAGGCGACGGAGACACCGGTGGAGTCCAGGATTACTTCCGCGCATACATGAGTGCCAACGTTTATAATGCCGCGAGCCAAAGCAATAATATCCCGAGTTCAACAAATCCATCAGCGGTAATGACCGTCGGTTCGGATGGCAAACCGCTCACGTTGACCGTCATAAACACGGGCGGTGCTCCATGGGTGTCTGATCAGAGCACGGTCATATCCAAGAGCGGAACGTGCGATGGCCCTAATGGGACCCAGCCGGATCCCACGAAGGATTCGCCTGCCGCGTCGTGTATTACCAACTATATCAATTCGTCCAATCTTATCGAACTCGTTCATGCAGCGAGTACGTTCGGTGTCGGTGCCAACTCTCTCCAATATAGTCAAAAGAGCCAGCAGACATGCTCGCTGAGCAGCTCATATGATTGCGCCAATTCTTCGTGCGGCAGCGATGAGCAGGCGTGTACCACATCCGGATACTGTAACGTCGGCACGTTCAATAATCCCGCAGATTGCGGTATGAACGGCGGCACATGGACGCAGGGCTGCAATTCCCAATGGGTACCGGAAGTTTCCTGCACACTGACAAGCGGTGATCCTAACGTCGAACCCGGCGCCACGACAACTTTTGCACTTCCTTCACTTACCGCGCCGGCGACGCCAGGAGCGTATACCGAAACCTGGCAAATGCAGAATGGCAGTACCCCGTTCGGTAGTAAGATCAATGTCCCGATCCAGGTGGGCCCTGCTTCCCAACCCGCCGGGGCGACGGTCAATGTCCTTTCGCAGAATTCCGTAAATGGAAACCCTGTCTATGCAGGATGGAATTTCGCTACATATCCTCCTCTTTCCACCGACCCGAATTATGATCCGTGCGGGGATACCAATACCATCTGCGGTCCCTCGCTATACGAGAGCAGCTCGACGTCTTTGAACGCTCCGACGGGTACCTATAATCTTGATCAGAATCCCGTACTGGCGCCGGGCAATTATAACAACGGCTCTCAATACACCTTCCGTTCCATTCAAACCGTCTCACCGATCGCCTTCCATTCAAACACGAAGACAGACACGAATTCGCTTTTTGCCCTTGCAAAAGGATTCCTTCCGCCGGTCGCGAACGCGGCGCACGAGGACACTTCGTATCCGTGGAGCCAGACGGCGACCAGTACCCAGTCCAGCCTTGCTATGATCATTCTTTGGGATCCTGATGCGACGCTGAGCGTTAGCAACACCTCGGTCTCTGTTACCAATTCAAATCCCACAGGATCATTCTCCGTGTCCAACACAGGCACTTCGGGATCCTGGGTCAACTGGAACGCGACCACAACCAACTACAGCGCGAATTCCAACGGGGTCAACTGGCTGAGCATCTCGCCGTCTAGTGGCAGCAATCTTCATGTAGGAGATCCGGCAGTTCCCGTAACGATCACCGCGACGCCGGGGAGTTTGGCAAGCGGCACATATACGGCCACGGTAAGCTTCAATAATCCCAACACCCAAACTTTCCCGGCTGGGGTACCACTTAATTCATTATCTTCGCTTCCATCAATAACCGTGACTTTCACCGTCGGCAATAGCTCTCCGTCCTCATGCACGGCAAACAGCGTGAGCGTCAGCTGTCCGGCGACCATGCAGGAGAATACCACCACCCAGTGTCTCGCATCGGTGAACGAATCGGGGAGTAGTTGTACCGGCACGGTTACGTGGTCTGTGGTGAGCGGCAGTGGAAGCATCACTCAGAATGGTGCCTATACCTCTCCGAACTCAACTGGCACGGCAACAATAAAAGCCGTTTCCACCGATAATTCCGGCGTATCGAATACGGCGAACATCACGATTACCGGATCGTCGCTCAGCGGGTCGCCGAACTGCAGCAATCCCATCATCAGCGCAAGCCCGGCGAACATTGTCATTCCGGAATCCTCGCAGCTGTCATATAACTGTCAAAACGTGAACTCCTGCACCCTGACAGGGAGTGACGGTTCCAACTACTCAAATAACATCACATGGGTAAACCCGACCACCGCGAGCGGTACCCAGTCCGTCGCTCCCTCGGTTACTACGGTCTATACCTTTAGCTGTACTACCGGTGGTTCTGGCAGTTCCGCGTCGGTCAGTCTGCCTGTCCAGGTGACGGTGGGTGGCACGAGCAGGTGTGAACAGAATCCGAACGGTGCGGGATGCTCGGGACAGTAGAGGAAAAAAATAAATAAAAAGAAGGCCCGGCTCTCTGTTGCGAGAGCGGGGCCTTTTGAGTTTGACTAATGCTACTTGTTCGGTACGGACTGTAGTTCCAGTCCGGCCGAATCATTTGCCGGATCCCAGCCGATGACGTCGATCGTGCTCCCATCGGGGGAGAGGATCGGGCCAACGTTCAGGATCGTTGAGGTTGAGGAGAGTTGGGTCAACGCTCCGGATGCGGTGTTCGCGCGTGACCAGGTGCGGCTCACGCCCGAGGTACCCGATACGTCTGCGACGTAGACAAGCGTTGCGCTGTGCACATCATCCTCCGAGATCAGGTTTGATCCCGAAGGCAATGCCACGACACTGCTTGTTGTCTCGGTCATGGTCGTACCGTTCACGACCGCGAGCGAGAAGCTCACGGTTCCAGCAGAGGCGTTCAGCACGGGTGCCATCACGGCGGCCGTGCAGGACGTTTGCGAAACGCTGACCTGCCAGTTCACGAAGTTTTCAAGTTCTGCCTGCGTGAACTTGCTTGCCGGAGTGAATCCCGGCAGGGTGACCGATTTGCCCGGAGTCAGTGTGCCATCCGTGCCTACGGAGAAGGAGTACAGCACGGGGTTCGTCCCGTCTCCCTGCGCGTCGAGTACGAACAGTGTGGTTCCACCGCATGCGCCCGTCATGCCGAGTGCTTCCGGTGTGCCGATTGCGGGAGAGAACTTCTGGGTAGAAGATACTCCCGCGAGCGATACGCACCACACCTCGTGCGCTGATGGTTCGATCGTGCAAGCAACATGGTTATTTGCCTCGACGGCGCTGATAGAATTACCATCTCCTGCGCCGCTCCCCGTAGTCCAAGTTTTATCAGCCCAGGAAAGGCCTTTCCCCTCATTGATGATCACGAAGTTCGTTGTCCCATCGGAGTTGCAGTCAGCCGCAATCCCTCCGTTATACGTCCCCGTGCTGAAGTCCGTGGATGTTCCGTCCGTCCGATTAAAGCGACGGACACTGCCCGGCCCCTGGCTGTCTGCAAAGATGTAGTCATTGCAGGCGGCTGCGATCGGCATGGTGCCAAGCGTTGCAAACGGTACGGTGTTGGACTTTCCCGTTCCATCGGCTTGCGTTCCGTACACGTTTACGAGCCGCGGACGCATCTGACCGTTCAGTGAGAACTGGATCGTCGTCGAAGGATTTCCCTGCGATACCGTTCCGGGATTTGGATACCCAGAAAAGTAAAACAGTTGTCCGCCAGCGAATCCGGATCCCGTGATGGTCATCAGCGGGCCAAAGGCCGTGGGGTTGAAGAACCAGTTCGGCGAGATGCCGCTGATCACGATTGGGGTAGGCGGAGCTGCGGTAACCGTAATGTTGCCCGTCGCGGACTTGGTAGAGTCCTTGACGGCAGTTGCTTTGCAGCTCGCTGGTCCCGGAGCCGTCGGCGAGAACACTCCCGAAGAAGTGATTGTGCCGTCGGTGGCGGTGTAGTTGACATTGTTGTCTGGCGGGCCGCTACTATATGTAACGGTCCCAGTGCATGTCAGCGTCTGTCCCATGGTGATCGCACCGCTCGTCGGATTGAGCGCCATGCTCACCGAAGAAACGGTGACAGAAGCTGCGGTAACCGTGATTGTGGCCGAGTTGCCAGATATGGTGCTATTCTCGGTGGACGTGGCGACGACAGTTGCGGAACCGGCGACAGCAGACGAGAAGACGCCCGCTGAAGTGACCGATCCGACCGATCCGGCCAACATCGTGTACGAGACCTTATTGCTCGTGCTTCCGTCGCTGTAAGTGACAACGCCTTGGCACGTTGAGGTCTGTGTCGTGTTAATCGAGTACGGATTGCAACTGTTGCTTACCGATTTTGGGGTGGGAGGATTTGTAAGGCCTCCGCCACCGCCGCTTCCGCCGCAGCCGGCAGCGATCAGGGTTACGAACGTGAGGGCAACGACCAGGCAACGAAGCCTGGACGCATAGGACACTGCAGACGCCATAATGGCTTTGCGCATGGTGGTGCTCCTTTCAGTTCAAATCTTATTCAATTTGTGTGACTTGCAATGATTGCAGGTTACGGTATTACTGGGAACAACTATAGCAGATTTTTGCTAAAAAGTAAAGGGTCGATTTTGCTCAGTATTTACCGGCGCTATACAAGCTTCATTTTCTATGGTACAATATTCCTTAGTTCCAATTCCATAGAAAGGGGGTAGACAAATGGCATTGTCTACCAATGTTCCCAAACTCATGTTATTGATCGCGTTCGGCCTGATAAGCCGGATGCACGCCTTAGCCCAGTTTCAATCCCTTCCGGATGAGCCAACGGCTCTGAGGCAGGTGGAGAAGGTCCCGAAAAGGGATTGGATTCACCTCGCGTCGGAGGCGTACTTTGCCGGAGGGACGGTGGTTGATATGAAGACCACCGTCGATGGATTGGAGCGTCCTACGAATGCGTACACGACGTCAGGGAAGTTTCTGATGTCGTGGCCGATGAGAGAAGCTGGATGGACTCGTTTCGTTGGAGATCGCAATGCGTCCGGGGTAGCATCCCTGAACGTGTTGGCAGACCTCGGCGTGGACTTGCTCAGCCGGCGGCTCTATCGTGGGGGGCACAGGCGGATCGCCGTGCTAGTTCTTGTGGCGAAAGCTACAGGGCACTGGTATGACGGTTTCAATAATATGAGGGCTCTCGGGGGCATTGATAAGCGTGTACAACTCCAGACCGGTTATCAAGGCGCTGTTGTTTGGCGCTGAGATGGCCAGGATGTTCGGCTGGCGGTTGCGGTATGGACCGCCAGCCAGCATTTTCCAAGGCCTCTGGAGGCTTGACACCGCTATCCTATGGTGTATTATAGAATCAGTTCTTGAAGTCTGAGAACTCATAAGTTTGGCAGAGCCCAAGCGCCAAAGTTTTCGCTTTTGCCATAAAGCGAGACACCTCATTTCGGGGAATTGGAACCGCGCTCAGGGTTCGCCAGAAGGCCACGCACATCAAAGCGTGGCCTTTCTACTATCTGTCCATATGCGATTCGTTTTTTTAACCCGGCCTTTTAGAATTCCGCAAAAACTCTTTTCGCTGTCGTATCTATTTTTATAATTCTCCCAAACGGCATCGCGATCTGCGGATCGGTGTGGCCGATATTAAAATTCTGAATGACGGGGATGGTCTTGTTGTACGTTCGCACCACACGCAGAACTTTTTCACGCATTGCTTCCCGATACGCGCGTCGTTCATCGGGTGTGGTTTGCTTGTTGAACTCCCACGCCTTCGGCCTGCCGACGATCAATGCTCTCATCCTTTCCAAGATGCCCCGTTCGCCGAGCGCGCGGAAAACCCGGAATACGTAATCGGGCGACGGGATCTCCTCGGACGTTTCGGCGATGAGCACGATATCTTCGAAGTTGGTGAGGGAGGGGATGGCGACGCCGTGCCGCAGGAGCTCGTCAATGGATTCAACGCAGCCGCCCCAGGTGGTGCCTTGTGTTTGTACGTGGACGCCCGCGCCGTTCTGCACACTCTCGTCCCAATACCAGCCGTCATTCTTTTCATATACACGCTCTTTTGCAAGGTTCCCCGGATCATCCCAGCCGAGCCCCATTTCATTGAACGTGTCGCTCGGTCTCAGCTCGAACTCCCCCTCGTCGAAGAACGCGTGTTTAAGATACTCGATCGTGTATGGGTCCATGCGCCCCTGCATCGCAAACTGAGTAAAGAGCGATGCGCCATAATATGACGGAATGCCATGGAGCCAGAGAAAATTTTCAAAGTGGGTGTTATCGCTGAAGCCGAAGAACGGTTTGGGATTTTTGATGAACGGTTCCGGTGGCAGGTTTTTGATGTATGTCACCTGGTCATTGCCGCCGAGCGACGCGATCACCGCTTTGATCTCTTTGTTCTCGAACGCGGCGATCAGATCTTTCGCCCGTTCTTCTTTTGACGCGCCGAGCTTTGCAGTGGCAGGGAATTCCACGGGCTCGAGCTGAAAGATATCCCTTAATCGTTGCAGTCCTAGTTGGTAAACGTGCGGCCACTTACCGGGTGCCGCGAACGACGGCGAGACGATGGCTAGCTTGTCGCCGGGGCGGAGTTTTGGGAGGGGACTAAATTTCATCATGTTGATTATAACGCACTCACACTAAGGATATTGTGTGACGAAGGATTCTCAATGGACAGTATGGAAATCAATCATGTCCACCATCTATAATCAGCACGCTGCCCGTTATATAGTTAGCATCCTCGCTCGCCATAAATAATATAGCTTTTGCAATTTCTTCTGGTTGAGCAAATCTCCGGAGATATATTTCCTCCTTTTCGCTCTTGAGAAAATCAGATGATAACCCTTTATTCATATCAGTGTTTACCCATCCAGGAGCGATCGCATTTACTAATATCTTCGGCGCCAGAGCTTTGGCAAAAATTTTAGTTAGGGCAATAATACCCGCTTTAGCAGCATCATAATCAATGCTATCTGGGCTAAAACTGTGTATTCCGCTTGTCGACGAAATATTAATTATTTTTCCGCCACCGTTTTCTAGCATAGTTTGGGAAACGTATTTAATACATAGATAGGGGCCAATTAAATTAACCCCCAACGTCGGATGCATAAAGAGTTCGGCGTTGTGGCGCAAGATAGGATTATGTCGCGCGCGCCGTTTAAATTCGACCTATCGGTCTTTGATATTTTTAATACCTTTAAGGCAGGCGCGACCTTGCTCTGTTTTGATTGGAATAAAAAAAGAGAGGATCAGAATAAGCATGTCGATTATGTGGCATTGATGGGAAGAGAGAAGGCGACAATACTCTACACTACGCCTTCAACCTTCATCACGCTTATGAACAGAGGCGGACTGAGCGATTCGGATCTGTGCTTGAGAGAGGTCATGTACGCTGGTGAGCCATTCCCGACGCCACAGTTGAGAAATCTACAAAAAGCTCTTCCGGGTGCGAGAATTGCCAATATTTATGGTCCAACCGAAACCAATATTATAACGTATTACTGGGTGGATAAAATCCCCGAAAATGATGAGCCTATTCCGCTCGGAAATGTTGTCGAGGATACAGAGATTCTCGTCGTATCTGAAGATTCAAAAAGAATCTGCGAACCCGGTGAATCCGGCGAGCTTTGGTGCAGAGGGGGGACCGTTACGTTGGGCTATCTTGGGATGGAAGATTCGACAAAAGAACATTTGGTTCTGAGCCCTTTTCATAAATATCCGGCAGTTTTTTGGCGCACGGGCGATTTTGGCCATAGAGATACAGATGGATGCCTGCACTATAGAGGCCGCAAGGACCACATGATCAAGGTGAAAGGGTTTAGGATCGAAATTGGCGAAGTGGAATCCGCTATCTCTGCGACCGATGGCATTGATGAATTCGTCGTCGTGGCTATTCCCGATGATAAATACGGAAATAGATTATATTGTTTTTATAGCGTTTTGGATAAAGTAGTTTTGACAGAAAAGAGCTTGACCGAATTTTTAAAGACCAAACTCCCTGATTATATGATCCCTTATAAGTTTTTTCTTAAGGATACATTGCCCAAGACCTCGTCGGGCAAGGTGGATAGGGTCTTATTGGCAGACCAAATAAAAGACCATGGATAAGCAAACAATCGTGGATTCCAAATCCAGTCTGCTTAACTCGAGCGAGGAGATACTCTTGGCAGTCAGCCATCAGATTGATCTTCTCGAGGAATGGTGCGGGCGCTTAGATGTAGCTGATTACTTGGCAAGAACAGATAAAGAACTGGCAAAAACACAATTTGTAGACCTCTTAAGGAATCTACGAGGAATATTGGGAGATATTCATTCTTATAAGGTCCAAGTCGGAGACATCGGGCCCGGATTGCCGCAAGGCAAGGAGGTCTTTGCATAAGTGAAGATCCGGATTCCCCCGTAACCATGGGATAATTGATGTCGGCCGCAAGGCGCCTGAGTCAATGAGCGAGGATGGCTTCACGCCGTTCTCAAAATAGGGTGGCACCACGTGGAGTAGTTATCAAGACTCTTCGTCCCTGTACGCACATTTTTGTGTGTATGGAGACGAGGAGTTTTTTTGTTTGTAAAAAAACTTTTCGGCGACGGCGGAAGCCGCTTGCAATCGTTCTTTGAAAAGGAGATCATTATGCGTGTTCGAAAAAAGCAGTTTCCTGTTAAGAGTAACGGAGATGTATCAAAGCTGGATGTTTTTCGCATGAAAAAGATAGCGAGGCCTTTCTTAAAGAACCTCAGGGAGGCGATTGTTGTGCCACCTGAGAAGTTTTTGGTCTTTGGAGGGGAAGCTTTATTGGCCCATGGAAAGCCCTATCTTTTTCTTGAAGCTCATTGGTATGAAAAGTGGCAACGGTGTAAGAGCAGTCGGATATTGCTTGATATCGTTGTCTCCGATGGTAAGATGCAAAAATCTATCAGCATAGACTGCTTTAGTTATGTGGAGGAAGCCACCACGGAGGAGCTCATTAACATTGGAAAAAGACAATTATTCGAAGGAACCGACAGGCTTGCGTGAAAACGCAGCCTGTTTTTATGACGAGAGACATTTCAACTCTCGAAGCAGTCGTATATTCATCTGTTGGAGTATAATGAAGATATGAGAAGAGAAGCAAAATACGATCGTCGCAAGCGCTCCGGGCAGGCGATGTTGATCGCCGTGCTTTCACTGGGGGGCGCCATCCTGGGCGCGACGACGGTGGCCGGGCTTTTGACGCTCTACCAGATCCGCGCCACGACCGATTCGGAGAACTCCGCGAAAGCGATCTTTACTGCGGATGCCGGGATCGAATGGGCACAGTTCGACCACTACTGTGCGACGGACGTTAACGGATCGGGCGCCAATCGATGTCCGGACGTGACGACCGGCACGACCGACTATACACTCCCGACATTCAACGGAAGCGGCGCCACTCTGCAGACGAATTGTTATCCCGATTATAGTGCTCAGGGCGAGGCCACCACAACATGTAGCGGTTCCAATGTGCTCTCCGTCATTTCGAGCGGGATCGCGAATGGTTCCGAGCGTGCATTCTATATCAGTTATTCTACCTCCTCGGCGGCCTATCCATAAGGTTCAGATTTTTTGATGACGAAAGAACAGGCCAAGGTTCGGATCGAAAAACTGAAGCGCGAGATCAATAAGTACCGGTACGAGTACCATGTGCTCGACCGTTCGGAGATCTCCGATTCGGCGCTTGATTCGCTAAAAAAAGAATTGTTCGATCTGGAGGCGCAATTTCCCGAATTCGTGACGCCGGATTCGCCGACCCAGCGCGTGGCGGGCGCGCCGCTTAAGGAATTCAAAAAAGTTCGGCACGGCGAGCGCATGACGTCATTCAATGATGCGTTCTCCGAGCAGGACATGCATGACTGGTTCACACGACTCGAAAATTATCTGGGGCGGCCGCTTGGCGCCGTGTCGGTTCGCACCGGTTCCGCACCACTCTTTTATTGCGAGCTTAAGATCGATGGCCTCGCGATCGAGCTGGAATACGAGAATGGCGTCTTCGCGCGCGGTTCCACGCGCGGCGATGGCATGATCGGCGAGGACGTCACGCAGAACTTGCGCACGGTGGAGGCGATCCCGCTCCGCATCCTGCCGCCGGAGGAGATCGAAAAGAATTTAAAAAAAATGGGGCTGCGGGGTGCAGATTACGAACTTGCACCGAAATCGCTCATCGTGCGCGGGGAAGTGTTCCTTACCAAAAAAGAATTCGCGCGCATCAATAAAGAGATCGAGCGGAGCGGGGGAAAGGCCTACGCCAATCCGCGGAACGTCGCGGCGGGATCGATCCGCCAGCTGGATCCTGCTATCACGGCCAGCCGCCATCTCGACTCCTTTCAATACGAGATCGTGACCGACCTAGGTCCGAAGAACCATGAAGAAAAGCATCTGCTCCTTGCGGCGATGGGATTCAAAACGAATCCGCATAACGAGCACGCGAAGGACATGGCCGGCGTGTTCGCGTTCCGGGAAAAATGGGGCGAACCCTCGCGGCGCGAGAAGGTGGATTATGAATACGATGGCACCGTGGTGCTCGTGAACGATAACGCCACGTTCGCGGCGGCGGGGATCATCGGCAAGGCGCCGCGCGCGGGCATCGCGTACAAGTTCTCGCCGCACGAGACGACGACGATCGTGGAAAGCATCAAGGTGCAGGTGGGCCGTACGGGCGCGCTCACGCCGGTGGCCGTCATGCGGCCGGTGAACGTCGGCGGTGTCACGATCACGCACGCATCGCTCCATAATGCCGACGAGATCGAGCGGCTGGGATTGAAGATCGGCGATACGGTGATCGTCCAGCGCGCGGGAGACGTGATTCCGCAGATCACGCGCGTTTTGCCGGAACTGCGCACCGGCCGCGAGCGGGCGTTCAAGATGCCCACGCGCTGCCCGGTGGATGACTCCCCCGTGATTCGTGATGGCGTGATCGCGCGGTGTTCCTCGAAGATGTGCGCCGCCCAGCATCGCGAGGCGCTCTATCACTTCGCCGCACGCGCGGCTTTTAATATAGAGGGGCTCGGCCCGAAGATCATCGATAAGTTTTTGGATGAGGGATTGATCTCCGACGCGGCGGATATCTTTGAACTGCAAAAAGGCGATATTGCCGCGCTTGAGCGCTTCGGCGAAAAATCGGCGGAAAATATCGTGAACGAGATCGCGGAAAAAAGGCACGTGACGCTGCCGCGTTTTTTGTACGCGCTCGGTATCTTGCACGTGGGGGAGGAGACGGCCGTGACGCTCGCGAAGAATTTTGACTTTCCGCACGCGGATTCCCGAATAAAGATAAAAGATATAGTGAAGACGTTCGCCGGACTCTCGTTGGAAGATCTTCAGAAAGCGCCCGACATCGGGCCGATCGTGGGAAAGAGCATCTATGGCTGGTTCCGCGAGAAGCGCAACGTCGACCTGCTCGCGCGCTTGGAAAAGGCGGGGGTCACTGTGGAAGCGATGCCCGCGCGCAGTGCCGCGAGCGCTCGCCTTGCGGGTGTGACGTTCGTGATCACGGGGTCGCTCGAATCCATGGATCGCGAGGCCGCAAAGGAAAAGATCCGCGAGCGTGGCGGCGACGCGTCCGAGTCGGTCAGCAAAAAGACGAACTACCTCGTGGCCGGCGCCGAGCCGGGCTCAAAATATGACAAGGCAAAATCGCTCGGCGTGAAGATCATAGAAGAGAAAGAGTTCCTTAAGCTACTCGGATAGCCAGAAATACTTAAAAATTAATGATTTTTTAATCCACTTTTTGCTTTAATGGATATATGCCTATCCATAAAACCAAAAGCGAAGATTTCTTTAAAACGTGGACATGCAATATGGCCTACGTACTTGGATTTTTTGCCGCGGATGGGAGCATGAGTAGGAATAAGCGTGGCGGCCATTATATAGAATTTCAAATTACCGATGGTGATCTGTTGAAAAAGATCAGAACACTCCTTTGGTCGAATAATAAAATCACGGTTCGTAATAGGGGTTTGAGTTGTAAGCCTATCTATCGTTTACAGATAGGATGTAAGAGTATGTTTGAAGACTTGGAACAGATCGGCTTTATGCAAAATAAAACACACGTTCTCGCGATGCCTAACATCCCCCAGGTATTTTTTAGCCATTTTGTGCGTGGCTATTTTGATGGCGATGGGAATGTATGGAAGGGGACTATTCATACCTTTGACAGATCACATCCTAGTCAAGCGTTGAAAATTTGCTTTACCTCAGGCAGTGAAAAATTTTTATATTCTCTCAAGAAGCAGTTACGGATTTTTGCCGGTACTCATGGTGGCAGCTTGTATTATTCTCGTGCTTTTCGATTGCAATATGCAAGTTTCGATTCTCTGAAGATCTACCAATTTATGTATCATGATAAAGGAGATATGTACCTGCCGAGAAAAAAGAAAGCTTTTGACTCTTTCGTGCAGAACCTATAAACTGTTCCTGTTATAAAGGGCCGGTAGCGTAATCCGGTTATCGCGTCTCCCTGTCACGGAGAAGGTTACGGGTTCAAATCCCGTCCGGCCCGCAAGCGATCGATATCCAGTATGATGCGCAGTGAACCGAGGATCGGTTCAAGAGAGAATAAAAAAAGACCCCACATAACATGGGGCCAAAAGGGTACAGTGCTACATTTTTGCGTAGCGTGACATTTGGATCCTCCGCCAAGTATCGGCAATGGATGGCCAACGCCGTGCCGACAGCATCCCAAGCGTCACGATGGGCTGGAGCACGTTGTCGATCAATCCCATTTTCCAATAGGTTGACTCGACCAGGATGGAGATGTCTCGACCGAAGAAATACACCGCCAGCTTTTCGATCAGAAATTTCTTGCTGGTGTGGCAAAAGAAGGTAAAGCTGTTGTCCGGGGAGATGAGTTTCGATTCCTTTGCCCTCGCGGCAACATTTTGGAGATTGTCCCACGTGGTGTAGGAGTCTTCTTCCCCGATGATATGCACCTCGCTCTTAAGCCGCGGTCGAATATACTCACATGCCGCCGCCGCTTCTGAGACGTTGGGCATGCTTTTCCCTCTCGTGAATCCACCGGAGAGGAAGAGGATATCGAAGTGGCCTTTGTTACAGCGTCGGATGACGAAATCCCAATACTGTTTATTGGTGTCATTCGCCTCAGGGCTGTAGCAACAGACCACGCCAATGCTTTGTGCCATACGGCACCTCCGATTCAAGAATTAAAGAACGAGTTAAACTATAACATATTATATATAAAATGGCAAGCTGCCGCGGCGAGGGAGGGCAAGCGGATTTGGTATACTTAAAGCATGGATAAAAACGAGGCACCAAAGATCGCCTTGCACTCGATAGGCTCGCTTTTTGGCGAGACGTGGAAGCGTTATAAAGCCCAGTGGTCCGTGCTCATGGAGATCATCCTCCTGCCCACACTCGTCGTGATTTTGGGAGGGGTGCTCGTGGGTCTACAGCTCGGATCGTTCATCAGTGCGCTCGGAATACTCATCCTTTTTGTCGGATGGGTCGTCTTTGCCTTCAGCATTCTGCCGCTCATTTATTCTGTCCATCACTTGGAAGGAGTGGACGCGTCATATAAGGCGACCATCGGATGGTTCTGGCCATTCGTGTGGGTCGGGATCCTGGAATTCCTGGCGGTGATCGGGGCATCCTTCATGCTCATCATCCCCGGCATCTGGCTCGGGGTTGCGCTTTCATTGACGATCTATGTATTCGTGACCGAAGGCCGCCGTGGCATTGATGCTCTGCGACAGAGCAAAGATTATGTGAAGGGCTATTGGTGGTCGGTGCTTGGGAGGGTTCTCCTGCTCGAGCTTGTCTATCTTGTGGCGATGCTCGTCATCCGCATCCCAGTCGCGCTCGTGAGCAATCAGATCGTCGGTTCCCTGGCGTCTGTTGTTATTGTGCCGTTCTTCGTCCCGTACGCCGTGATCTACAGCTACGTGATATTCCAAAACTTGCGGGAGCGCAAGCCGGGGCTCGCGGAAATGCAAACGAAAGAGGGGACGGGATTCATCAAGACGAGTGCGATCGTGGGAATTTTTGTTCCGATACTGCTTATTATTCTTGCCGCCGCCTTGGCCGGGGCCGGACTGTTTTATATGATGAGACATGCAAACTTCGACACCAACCTCAACTACGCGCCACCACCGGGATATAATGTACAGGTATATCCTTCGCAGCAATAAAAAATAAAACGTCGAAACGATATTTAAAAAATTAATAATTCATTTTCATCATGGTACAGGAATCGATCGTTGAATACATAAACTCTCAGATGAAGCTTGGCGTTTCCCGCGACGCCATCAAGTCGACGCTCACCGGCGTCGGCTGGCAAGCTGCGGACGTGGAGGATACGCTCAAAAAAGTGGAAGCGGCAAAGATGCCGGCAGCGCAGCCGATGTCCGCGATGTCAGCGATGGCGTCGCCCGCGGTAAAGCCGAGGGAATCGATGTCAGCCGCAAAGCCCGCGCCGCAGACCATGAAAGTAAGCGATCTCGTTTCTTCGTCCACATCGGTCGCGCCGATGACGATGGCGTCAAAGCCGGTTGCGTCTTCGCCAGCATCAACATCCGCATCCGCATCAAGAAGTCCATTGACCGGACCCGCAGTAAGTGCCGCAGGGGCGACGAAGTCATCGAATACCTTTCAAGCCCAGGCATTTTCGGCGGGCAAGACCCACGGCTCGCGCGGCGCGTTGATTACAGAGATCATTCTCGTCGTTATCATCGTCGCTATGGCGGGGTTTGCCGGATTTCTTTACATGCAGAACGGCAGCTTAACGAAACAGCTCGACTCGTTGAACGGGCAGAGCTCAGGCGTGAACTCCCAACTTTCCGCACTACAGGCGCAGGTCGCCGCTTCGACCACGGCGCTCACGGCACAGGCCGCGACGCTTACCGCTGAGACGCAGGAATTGCAGACCGAGCTTTCGTTTTACGCCGTCCCCCCGGGCGCTGCTGCAGGAGGGACCGTCACCGTTTCCTTTAACGGCACCGTTTCCGGAGGCGGGAAAACATCGTATGTCATCACGGCAATGTATGGCGCAAAGATCTACGTCGCGAACTCCAAAGCGGCAAGTGTGATCTCGGCAATGACCGCGCTTATGGCAACAAGCACCACTACGACTGCCACGAGCACCGCTTCTTCGACAACGGCCAGCTCTACCACTGTTTCCGCTCCGTCGAGCACGCCTGCCACCGCGCAATTCACTGGAACGTACGTCCCTGGATCGGATAGCATCACGCTCACGTCAGTAAACGGAACATCACTGTAGTGCTAGCCCTGGAAGATGCCGAGATTTTTTAGCGCGGTCTCATAGATGCCGAGCGCGCGTTCGGCGAGTTCGCGCTTGAGCTTGAAGTTCGGTTCGTGTGCGATCTGATTACGCAGTTTGTGTGCCTGCCAGAGCTCGTTCAGGTTCGGGACCTGTTCGGTGCTCGCTTTTTTGAGCCGATCTCCGAGCTGGATCCCTATGATCCCCGCGTCGCGCAGGGCGTCGTTCAATAACTTGTCCGCCTCAAGGATGGCGACCTTTAGGTCGCTCTCGCCGCCGCGGTAAAAATGTTCCTCGATCTTGTGCCACGACTCCTGGGCTTCCTTTTTTGAAATGTTGGATTGCAGGACGATGTGGCGGAAGCGCTCGGCGCGGAGAGAGAACCAACCGGTCTCGATCACAAAATAAACGACGCCAGCAAAGCAGATGAGCGCGATGACGAAGCCGAAGAATTCCAGCACGCCGAGGTGCGAGAAATATCCAGTGATGAAGCTTTGCCCTACCTGTGTTGCCGCCGCTGCGGCTGACGTTGCTGTTCCTGGTGGCATTGGGTTAATTTAATTTTTCATAATATTGGCCGATGCCGAGGATGTCCGCCTCGTGCCATTTCTTTCCGATCAGCTGGAAGCCGATGGGGAGATCGCCCTTCCCTGTAACCGCCGCGCTTGCGTGGGCGCCGTCGACGGGGATGGATATTGCGGGAAGTCCGGCGAGGCTGACGGGGATGGTGAACACATCGCTCAGATACATGGCAAGCGGGTCGTTCGCCCTTTCGCCGATCTTAAATGCGGGAGTCGGTGTGACCGGAGTGAGGATGACATCGACATCCTTGAAGGCGTTGTCGAAGTCCTGTTTGATGAGCGTCCGTGTCCGCTGGGCCTTATCGTAGTATGCGTCGTAATAGCCGGATGACAATACGAACGTGCCGAGGATGATGCGGCGTTTTGCCTCCGCGCCGAATCCTTCTCCGCGCTGCTTTAAGTATACCTCGCTTAGCTTTTCGCCCTCCGCCTTCGCGTTCGCGATGCGGGCGTAGCGAATACCGTCAAAACGCGCGAGGTTGGAACTTACCTCCGCGGGCATCACGATGTAATAGCACGAGAGCGCATACTTCGTGTGCGGCAGGGATATTTTCTTGAAGTTGAATCCTAAACTTTTCAATTTATCGATCGCGCGCTCCACGCCCGCCGACACCGCTTTGTCGAGGCCGTCGATGAAGTATTCTTCGGGAAGGCCGATCGTAAGTTTTTTTATCTTTTCGAGCTTTGCGGGATTATCGAGATCGGTGATGCCGGAATAATCAGCGCCGTCCGCGCTCGTCGCATCAAGCGGATCGTTCCCGGCGATCGCCTTGAACATGATCGCGGCGTCCTCTACCGTTTTTCCGAATGGGCTGATCTGATCCAGACTGGACGCCATCGCGATGAGGCCGGAGCGGGACACCGCGCCGTACGTGGGCTTGAATCCTACGACACCACAAAGCGCCGCCGGTTGCCGGACGGAACCACCCGTGTCGGAGCCGAGTGCGCCGACGGCGAAGTGCGCCGCGACGGCAGCCGCGGAGCCACCGGATGAGCCACCGGGGACGCGCGAGTGGTCGTGCGGATTGTGGGTCACGTGGAACGCGGAATTTTCCGTGGAGGATCCCATCGCGAACTCGTCCATGTTGGTCTTACCGAGGAAGACGGCGCGCTCGCCGCGAAGTTTTTGGATGACGCCGGCGTCGTAGGCGGCGGTGTAGTTCTCCAGAATGCGCGAGCCAGCGGTGGCGGGGAGGTCTTTGATCAATATGCAATCCTTGATGGCGAGCGGGACGCCGGCGAGCGCGCCGAGCGTTTCACCCTCGGCGAGCGCCACGTCAACGGCGCCCGCATCACGTGTGGCGGACTCTTCGGCCAAGCTCAGGTACGCGCCGATCTCTTTATCGTGCTCTTTGATGCGCCGGAAATATGCCTGCGTTACCTCAAGTGCGGAGAATTCTTTGTTGAGCAATCCCTCGTGGAATTTTTTGATGGTGAGGTCGTGGAGCGGTTCCATATCATTCAAAAACCGGCGGCACCTTGAGGTAGCCGTCCTTCGATTCGGGGAATGCGTCAACGCCCGCGCCGCGGTTCGTGCTTTCACGGCCGCCATCGTCCTCGCCATCGGCGCGGAAGACATTCGTGAGGTCGGTGCCGCCGGTCATCGGCGCGACGTTCGCGGTGTCGAGCGCTTGGAGCTCTTTGAAATGATCCAGGATCGCGTCGAGATCGGTGATCAACTTGTCTGCCTCTTTTGGATCGATCTCGATCCGCGAAAGCTGCGCAAGATGTTCAAGCTCTTTTTTGCCGATACCGTCGCCGGAAGATGAGGACATTATCCCTATCTTAGCCGAAAACGCGGGTGTTTTCAATCACTAGGTCAGTTTTTCGAAGGCGGTCTTGAACTGGTCCCCGCGGTCGTACTCGTTCTTAAAAATGCCGAAACTGGTCGCACCGGGGGAGAGGATGATGATGTCGCGCGGGGCTGCTGCGCCGACCGCCGCGGAAAATGCCTCGTCCATGCTCGCTGTGGTTTTATAAGGAAAATCTTTTGAAAGCAGAGGCTTTATTTTTTCCGTTGCGTTGCCGTTAAACAAAATGAGCCGCTTCACATTTTTTTCTATGACGGGGATCATCTTGGAAAGGTCGAGCTCTTTGTCGCTTCCTCCGGCGATGAGAATGATCGGCCGCCCGAGCGGCGCGAGCGCGGTGAGCGCCGCGATCGTCGCTTCCGGCGTGGTGGAATTGCTGTCATCGTAAAATGCGATACCATTCTTTTCTCCGAGCAGTTGCAAGCGCCCCGGAAGTCCGGAAAAAGTTTTTAACGTTTTCTTAATGATGTCGTCCGCGATGCCCATGGATCGGGCGGCGGCGCAGGCGAAGGCGGCGTTCGCGCGGTTATGTTCGCCAAGCAACGCGACCCCCCAGTCGTCGGGGATGGCGGGATTGGTCACGCAGGTTCCTTTGAGCCCGCCGAACCGCGATTCGATCTTCTCTTTTATATCTTGCGTGGTTATAAAAATGTCGCCCGGTTTTTGAAACCGCGCGATGGCGGCCTTGTCTTGAAAATAGCGATCCATATCGCCTCTATAATAGTTCATGTGGTCCGGGAAGAAATTCGTCCAGACGGAGATATGCGGGCTGATCTTCGCGTCTTCAAATCCTTGGAGTTGCCACGAATCGAGCTCGAGGATGACGGTGCTCGACGCATCGGTTTGTGCGAGCAGGGGGAGCGTCGCGGTGCCGCGCTCGTTCCCGCCGAGGAATGGGTTTTTTCCGGCAGCCTTCGCCATTTCATACACGAGATGGGTGACGGTGGATTTCCCTCGTGTGCCGGTTATGCCCACGATCGTGGCGGGGGAGAGCTTGGCGAAGAGCGATGCGTCCATTTCCACCGGAATGCCGCATTCCCGCGCGCGGATGATGAACGGCGAATCAAGCGGTGTGTTCGGCGCGCGTATTACCATGTCTCGATTCTCAAAATCCTCAAGCTGATGACCGCCCAAATGGTAAGTGATGTTGGGAAAATTTTTCAATCGCTCGATGGACGGCGCAAGCTCTTCCGCGGTCTTGAGATCGGTCACGATAAGGTCCGCACCCTGCGCCGCCAAAAATTCTGCGACGCCCACGCCGCGCCCCAAAAGGCCGAGTCCCATCAGTGTGATCTTCTTCCCTTTAAAATTCTGCGCGATCGGTTCCGGCACGGATGTCATCATTTGATAATCTCACTAATCGTTTTTTTTGACAATCACGGCATAAAATTCATATAATGCACAGGTTGGCTGTACGCGCAAAAGGCGCGGCGCAGTTTCATCGCGCGGGAGGGTTGGGAAAGGTTTTCCGGGAAGCCCCATAAGCTTCCGAAGCAGGTTCAAGTCCTGCCCCCGCAACAATTAAGTAAAGCAGCATGCTATAGTTATTGAGGTCGATTAGCACATATAAAATTACATATGAAAAACTATATTTTCCTTGCGGCAGGCATCTCATTTTTGTTGGCGATCTATCTTTGGTTTACCGGCCAGACGGACGGAGCATTGTTTGTAGGCCTCTGGGTGCCGTCGATCCTGAGCCTCGGGACGTTGCTCAAAAAGTAACGTGAGCAACGCAGTTATTTTCATCATCGGTTTTGTCGTAACACTCATCGTATTGCGGGCTGTTTGGCTTTCTAAGAAAGGACCCTAGCTTTTATATTATGCGAAAAAGATTTAGTTCGTCCGATTGGTTCAAGCTTGTCATCGCTGTGGTCGTTTCCGAGGTCGCCGGTATTATCGGCTCTATTTTCACTGTCTCGGCGATCCCGACGTGGTATGCGACGCTCGCGAAACCTGCGCTTAATCCGCCTGCGTGGGTCTTTGGTCCCGTATGGACGACGCTCTATCTCCTTATGGGGATCGCGGTATTTCTCGTTTGGCGCAAGGGGTGGGATAGCAAAGGGGTCAAAACCGCGCTATCTCTCTTTGCCATTCAGCTGATATTGAACGCCCTGTGGTCTATCATATTTTTTGGTTTACATAGCCCCGCGTGGGCATTGGTTGATATTATCACGATGTGGATCGCGATCGTTGCGACGATAGTCGCCTTTGCCAAAACTTCCCGACCGGCGGCATGGCTACTCGTGTCGTATATTCTTTGGGTGAGCTTTGCGTTATATCTAAATTACAGCATCTGGCGGTTGAACTGATAGCTTAGTATTACCAATCTCCCTCCAATAAAGTGGTTCTGAAATTTTCTAGTTTCCGCAACAAACTCGGAATTAATAGTGAACCGTAATGAATCAGGCCATGAGGCGGCTTATCATTCGTATAGCTGGCATACAGCTGCTTTTTTATTTGTTTCAGTTTAAAATTATCATGGCCTTCAACCCAGCTTAGTAAATAACAATGGAACCCCAGAACAAACCAAGCTTAACAAGCCTCCTCAGGCCTTATTTGGGCATACTGACGTGGCTCATCCTTTTTACGCTTGCGAGCAACGCGCTGAACCTGCTGCTGCCAAAGATCATCGCTTCGGCGATCGACGCGTATACGGGCAACCACCTCGTGCTCACCACGGTCATCGTGGAATTCTTCTCCGCCTCATTCTTTATATTTGTTTTCGTTTACCTGCAAAGCATCGTGCAGGTCTACGCGTCCGAACGCGTCGCGCGCGACCTGCGAAAAGATGTCTCGGCAAAGATATCGCGCCAGAGCTATGCGTATGTGCAAACAACGAACCCCGCCAAACTTTTGACGAACTTAACGTCCGACATCGACAACATAAAGTCGTTCGTGGCGCAGGCGATCGTTTCCATCGTCTCGTCGGTGTTCATCATCATCGGCGCGAGCATTTTACTCCTTATGATAGATTGGCGATTGGCGCTTGCCGTGCTCGCGATCATTCCTATCCTCGGCGGCACGTTCTTTTTTGTGCTTAGCAAAGTGCGGAAGCTTTTTATAAAAAGCAGGGAAGTGATCGACTGGCTGAACAAGGTCATCAACGAAAGCATCCTCGGCTCGGCGCTCATCCGCGTTTTGAACTCGCAGCAACCGGAATATGAAAAATTTCTTGGCGCGAATAACCGCGCGAAGGACCTTGGCATGCAGATATTGATCATATTTGCCACGATGATCCCGATCATCTCGTTCGTAGCAAACCTAGCGACGGTGGTCATCCTCACACTGGGCGGCCACTTTGTGATCGCGGGGAGCATGACGCTCGGCAACTTCACCGCCTTCAACAGCTATCTCGCGCTTTTGATATTCCCGATCCTCGTGATCGGTTTTATGAGCAACGTCATCGCGCAGGCACAGGCTTCCTATGGCCGCGTTCAGGAAGTGCTTGATACGCCGGAACCGAAACCGGACGGAGTGCTCAAAGAAAAATTGCGGGGCGACATTACGGTAAAAGGGGTGACGGTGATGTACGGTGAGAGGCCGGCGTTAAAGGACGTTTCGCTCACAGTGAAGGCGGGGACGCGAACCGCGATCGTTGGCCCGACGGCTGCGGGGAAGACCCAGCTGTTGTACGTCCTTACGGGGCTTGTGCAACAGAACGCTGGAACGGTCGCATATGACGGCAGGGACATCAACGAATACGATCCGGAATCACTGCACAACCAGATCGGGCTCGTTTTCCAAGACAGCATTATGTTCAACTTGAGTGTGCGCGAGAACATCGCGTTCAATACGCTCGTGATCGATGAGGCGCTGAATAAAGCGATCGCCACCGCCGAACTCAAAGATTTCATTGACGGATTGCCGGAAGGTCTCAACACGATCGTTTCCGAACGCGGCGGCAGTTTGTCGGGCGGACAAAAACAGCGCATCATGCTCGCGCGCGCTTTGGCACTGAACCCGCGCATCCTTTTGCTCGATGAGTTCACCGCGCGCGTGGACGCGAACACCGAGCAGAAGACCCTGCGCAACATCAAAGAGAATTATCCCGACATCACGCTCGTTTCCGTGACCCAAAAGATCGCTGCTGTTGAACACTACGACCAGATTATCGTCATCATGGAAGGCGAAGTGCTCGCGTCGGGCACCCACGCGGAGCTTTTAAAGACGAGCCCCGAGTACGTGCAAATCGTCGATTCGCAACGGAGCACGAATACTTACGAAGAACAATCCAATGACTGATTATAATCTGATAGCCAAAGCGGCGGGGACCGAACCGAAGAACGCGATGCTCGCCGCGGTCAAAAAACTGTGGCCGCTCATGCGCGACGAGAAGAAGATCCTCATCATTGCGTTCATAGCGATCATCGTGAACTCACTGCTCACGCTTTTCGCGCCGCTTTTGATGGCTCACGTCATCAATACCTATTTTATCAATAAAGATTTTCACGGCGTCCTCGTCTATTCAGGTATTTTGCTCGGCATGTATCTTCTCGCGCTCGGCGCGAGTTACGCGCAGACCCGTCTTATGGGCGGTATCGGCCAGCGCGTGCTTTTTAATCTTCGCAATGCGGTCTTCAACAAACTGCAGGAGTTGCCGGTGGCATTCTTTAATCAGAACAAAGCGGGGGACCTTATTTCGCGCATCAACAATGATACGGATAAGCTGAACCAATTCTTCTCGCAATCATTGATGCAGTTCATCGGGTCCATCTTTATCATGATCGGCGCGGGGATATTCCTATTGGTGTTGAATATACGATTGGGCGGCGCGGCGCTCATCCCTGCCGCGCTGATCATCATCATCACGATCGCCACCGCTGCGTGGGTAAAAAGAAAGAACGCCCTCAGCATGCGGGCCCTGGGCGGTTTGAGCGCGGAGATCCAGGAAAGCTTGATGAACTTCAAGGTTGTCGTCGCGTTCAACCGCCGCGATTATTTCCGCGAGCATTTTGAGGAAGCAAACCAGAAAAATTATGAAACGTCCATCGGCGCCGGCATCGCGAACAATACCCTTACGCCGTTCTATGGCTGGGGCGGAAACCTCGGCCAGTTGGTCGTGATCGCCTATGGCTTATTCCTCATCCTCCAAGGCCAGTTCACGCTCGGACTCCTCGTCGGCTTCCTCATCTATGTGAACAACTTTTATAACCCGCTTCGCCAGCTGGCATCGTTATGGGCTAACTTCCAGACCGCGCTCGCGGGATGGGACCGCATTTCGGATATTCTCTCACTCAAGACGGATCTCGTTGTCATAGATAGCGTGAAAGATGCGGAAGGTGCCGTCAAAAAAATCGTGTCGAAGGAAATAGCGGATTCTATACTCGCGTTTGATCATGTCTTCTTCCGTTATGCCGCGGGCAAAGATGTGTTGCACGACATAAGCTTTAGTTTGGAAAAAGGAAAGACGTACGCGCTCGTCGGGCCGACCGGCGGAGGAAAGACGACGACCGCATCACTCATGGCGCGATTGTACGACGCGACGGAAGGCACCGTCTATCTCGATGGCAAAGATATTCGTACGTACGACGCGGCGGCGCGCACCAAGAAGATCGGCTTCATCTTGCAGGACCCGTTCCTTTTTACGGGAACCGTGCGCGACAATATTATCTACAGCAACGAGCAGTATAAGGATCATTCGAACGATCAGCTCGAGGCGGTCATCAAGAAAGAGGGTTTGGAAAAACTCCTCGCGCGGTTTGATAAAGGCCTCGATACGCCCGTGCTTTCGAGCGGCGACGCGATCAGCTTGGGTCAAAAGCAATTGATCGTTTTCATCCGCGCTGTTCTGCGAAATCCCGCGCTACTGATCCTTGATGAAGCCACCGCGAACATCGATACCGTCACCGAAGGACTGCTCGAGGAGATCCTCAAGCAGTTGCCCAAAGAGACCACGCGCGTCATCATCGCCCACCGCTTGAATACCATCGAGAATGCGGACGTGATCTTCTTTGTGAACAGCGGCACCATCACGCGCGCCGGTTCCATGCAACAGGCCGTGGATATGCTGCTCCACGGAAAAAGGCAGAGCTAGGAGGATGCGCATAAGAATGTAAAGAATTTGATTCCTTCATTTGCCTCTCGCTGCCAGCTATAATATAGTTATTCTGCTTTCGCGCGGACACACGCCGACGTAGCTCAGTGGTAGAGCAGGGCTTTCATAAGGCCAAGGTCGCAGGTTCGATCCCTGCCGTCGGCACAAACTAGAAAAATATGATATCTTAGGGATATTATGGAACTCCTCCGCAATTTCAAGGAGTTGAACAAAAGCGATGTGGGTCTTGCCGGAGGCAAGGGCGCTTCCTTGGGCGAGATGACCCAAGCCGGGATCCCCGTGCCGCCGGGATTCGTCATCCTGTCCGCCTCATTCGAGAAGTTTATAGAAGAGACCGGGCTGGCCGCCGACATCGATGCGATCCTGGATTCCGTCAATCACGAAGAGATCCACACCGTTGAGAACGCTTCGGAAAAGATTCGGGCGCTCATCCTTGCGGCAACGATGCCGAAGGATATCGCGCGGGAGATAACTTCGTCGTTTAAAAAACTTGGCGCGAAGTACGTTGCGGTGCGTTCGAGCGCTACGGCGGAGGACAGTGCATCCGCTGCGTGGGCGGGCCAGCTCGACAGCTTTCTCAACACATCGCAGTCGAAGGTTTTGGAAAATGTGAAGCGCTGCTGGGCGTCGCTCTTTACGCCGCGCGCCATTTTCTATCGATTTGAGAAAGATCTCCATAAACAAAAGATTTCGGTCGCGGTCGTCGTTCAAAAAATGGTGGAGAGCGAGATCTCCGGCATCGCGTTTTCGGTGCACCCCGTCACACAGGATCGCAATCAGCTGATCATCGAAGCGAGCTACGGCCTCGGCGAGGCGATCGTATCCGGCCAGGTGACACCGGACAGCTATGTTGTCGAGAAAACGCCTCGGCGGATCATCGAGCGCATGGTGCAGGCGAAAACGCGCGGACTTTACCGTTCGCCGAAGGCGGAGAACGAATGGAAGGAGATTCCTGCATCAAAAGCCGAGCAACAGGCGCTTTCGGATAAGCAGGTCCTTGAGCTCTCGGAGCTCATCCTGCGGATCGAAGAGCACTACGGCTTCCCGTGCGACATCGAGTGGGCACTTGAGAAAGAAAAGTTCTATATTGTGCAATCGCGGCCGATCACGACGCTGATGGATGTTGTGGCACCTGAGAAGTCCGGGGATACGAGCATGGCGAAGGGCTACACCTTTGAGGAAGCCATGGAAGATATGAAGACCAACACGCATTGGTATAACAAGAGCTTCTCCGGCTATCCTTTCGGTATTGCTCAACAAGGCATGGGTATAGCGTATGGCAGCGAGGCGACGCCATACGCAATTCCTTATGGTCTCTTTTTCCAAAACTATAACAGGAACGACCGCTTCGATTGGTTTTGGAATGCGGACTTGATGGTTCAAAAAAGAAAAGAGGTATTGGCCGAGGCAATCAAAAACCCTAACTTCACAAAAGAGTTCTACGGAGACTGGGAGCATGAATGGGACATTTTCCTGAAGCATTGGGAGGTTGTTGCCCATGCTGACCTTTCCACAATGTCTCCGTCCGAGCTTCGTAAAAAGTTCCAGCCGATCCACGATGCGATCGTCCGCCATACGAGTTACGCATACGTCGTCGATACTTTTTTGAACGATGCGGAAGAAGATTGGCTCGAACGGTTTATTAAAGATGAATTGGGGAAGAAGGCGACGCCGGAAGTGGTCGCACTCCTTACGGCACCTGCATACGGAAGTTTTGTGAATGAATTTGAGGTTCGTAAATTGGAAGTAGCCCAACGTATCCATCGGGGCGGTGCGAAGGGTTCCAAAAAAGATCTCTTACGCGGGGAGTGTCGGCCTATCGTGCACGATTTCTTCTGGGCGAGGGCAGGCTATCATATTTGCGTCCGGCTGACTCCCGAAGATGTATATCAAGAAGCTCTCGATGAATCCAAAAAATTGGGTAACGGGATTGCAGCGAAAATCCGGGAGGAAAAGACAAGAATATCTGAGAACAAAAAGAAAAAGGCGGAGTTGATGCGAACGCTTGGCGTGTCCAAAGAGTTGCGTCGTGTGATAGAGATCTCGGAGATATTCACCCACATCCAGGATAAGCGAAAAGAAGGCGTGTTGCGAGGCAATTCTTTATTCTTCGAAGCGCTTGGTGTGACTGCGGCCAAGAACGACATTGATCCGGAATTGATTTTTTACATTACCCCATCCGAATTTTTAGATCCGAAGAAGTTTGCCGCCATAGATTGGAATGAGGTTCGTCTGCGCCGCGACAAGGGAGCACTGTTCGTTTTCTCTGCAGGGGAATGCCGCGTGATATCCCGTTCTGAGTACGAAAAAGAAATTTCGGTCGAACACTTTTTTCCTTCTTCTTTGGGTGTGGATGAGATCCGGGGTACGGTTGCCTACAAGGGATTGGTGCGCGGCATCGCCCGCGTGGCAACGAATATGTCCGAGATCGAGGCCTTTAACGAGGGGGATATATTGGTGGCCAACCAGACAACCCCTGAATATGTCCCGGCGATGAAAAAAGCATCGGCGTTCGTGACCGATCAAGGGGGTATTACGTGTCATGCCGCCATCATCGCCCGCGAGATGAAAAAGCCGTGCATCATCGGGACGAAGAATGCCAGTCGTGTTATCAAGAGTGGCGATATGGTGGAGGTGGATGCAGACAAAGGCGTCGTAAGAATTTTGGAACGATCGAGTGGTCAAGTGACTTTCGAGAAAATCTACACGCGTGATACCACCTATATCATGCAAGAGTTGTGGGCGATCGGATGTTCGCGGGGAGTTGAAAAAGAATTTGGGTGGAAGAACCCCTATTTACCGGGGATCATCCATTATATGAATCAGGGAAGTATCGAGATCTGGGAAAATCTTCGCGCCACCGAATGGCTTGAGGACGTGGTCTTGAAGAAGAATGAAGAGGATCCCAAATTCATCGACGATGTCCTCGAAAAATATAAAGCGAAATTGGCGATTATCCACAAGCTTTGGAAAGAGAAGAAGCTGGGCGTGAATAAACTCGCTCAACTCATCAAGCTTTCGGATGAGGCGATGCCATATTTCGTTTTCTACTATTATTCTGCCGTCAATGATAAGACACCGAAGGGTATACGGGCGAAGGCATTGGCGATGCGCAATAAAGATGAATTTTTCGCGCAAAACGATATTGCGATCAGAAAGAGCATTTCCGAAATATATCCTCGAACGAAAAATTACGAAACGACGATATTCATAGATGAGATAAAAAAGATTCCGGCCGCACCGGAGCTTGAGGATCGCAAGCTACACTCACTTATTGTGGATGGCAAAGATCTTTTTTTAGGTACACTATCTGATTTTGAGAAAAATAATCCGCAATTTTCTTTTAAAGGAGATGCGATTGTCGGGAATAACAGCGGAGTTATTAAAGGCGAGATCGCGCAAAAGGGCATAGCAACGGGCCCGGTGAAAATATTGCGCCGACGTGATCAGCTCGATGAAGTTCGCGAGGGAGACATCATTGTTTCCCCGATGACGACTCCTGATTTTCTACCCACTATGCGTCGCGCGGCGGCGTTCGTCACCGATGAGGGTGGGATCACCTGCCACGCCGGTATCGTGGCGAGAGAGCTGAAGAAGCCCTGCATTATTGGCACGAAGATCGCTACGCAGGTGCTGAAAGACGGGGACGTGGTGGAGGTGGACGCGAATAGGGGCGTGGTCCGGATCTTACATGGTGACAGTGCTGGAATGCCGCCTTCATCCGTGAAACTCTTTAAATTCATGACCCGCGAGCACTCTTTCTTTTACGCGAGTATTTGGAATGAAGCGGATCGCGACCATTTTGAGAGATATATTCCGGGGACGAATTTCCGGAACATGGCCTTCCTGCGCGATGCCTCCGGCGTGGTGGATATCTATTTCGACCTCGATGAGCTCGAAGAGATCTTTAAGAAGATATCCCAGGCCATCATTGAGGATCCAAAATTACTCGATGTGATCATCGCCGATTTTTATCGTTACTGGAAGAAACTATGGCTTTATATATCAAAGAAGAAGAAAATAAAGAATCTGAAGGAATTAGCAGGGTATTATAATGACTGCGTCCAGTGGTGGGTTCCGATGGCATATCTTTTTGGGGTACCGGATAGGGAAGAGATTCCGAAGCGATTACGGGCAAAGGCATTGAAGGTTCGCGAATCGACGCAGGAATATTCCAATGAGATTGATAGAGTATACAGGGATTTCTTCGAAAAGAAATATCCCCGGCATACCGCGGTCGCGGGCCTTTTGATGCCCGAGGAGGTGTATCGTATCGAAAAACTTACCAGGAAGGACTTGGAAGAAATAAAAAAGAGAAAAGAAGGGTGGGCTTTGACGACCATGGGCGGCAAAACAGAGTTCAAGCCATTAAGCGAAGTCCGGGGAATTACGAATATCCTTTCGAAGATTTATTCTCGCGAGAAGACACTGTTCTATTTCTCGATGTGGAACGATAGCGACCGCCGCGGATGGAAAAATTTTCTGGGCCACAACGTAAGACAAAATCTATTCATCGTCCCTCCTCCCGGCGAAAAGGGATCGGTGTGGTACTCTTCGGCGGAGCTGGCGATCATCAACACTCTTTTAAAAGAAAAACTCAAGAGCGACCCGACGCTTGTCCGGCGTTTCGTAAAAACGCTCGATGCAAACTGGAAGGTGATATCGCCCTACCTTTTGGATAAAAAGAAAATACGGACCGTCAAAGACTTCAACAATTATTATGAGCATCTTGTTGATTGGTGGTCGGCGATGAATACGGCATTCACCATTCCCGACATGGCCGAGGTAAGCCCGGCGCTTCGCAAGAAATTTCTACGGTATCGAGAGGAATCGGAGAAGTACACCGAGAAAATGAATAAAGTGATGGTGGCATTTTGGCATGATCGTTTCCCCGAGCTGAAGGACATAACGTTTTTTATCGCGCCGGGCGAGGTTGCTAAATTGGCGGGGAATTCCCGGGAAAAAGTTCTCGCCCTGGTTCGCTCACGGAGAAATGGCTGTGTTATGCTGAACGGTACGATCTATCCCATAGAGCGTTTGGACGCTTTACTCTCGGAGAATAATATTGAGCTCGAAAAAGCGACGGCCGAGGGGATTGCAGAGATCAAAGGAACGCCGGCGTACAAAGGTGTCGTGAGGGGCCGCGTGAAAAAGATCCGCTCGTTTGCGGATATGAAGGATTTTGCGCCGGGCGACGTGTTAGTCACCGAGATGACCAATCCCGATTACGTTCCGATCATGAAGAAGGCAGCAGCGGTCGTTACCGATGAGGGTGGGACGACATGCCACGCCGCCATCGCAAGCCGTGAGCTCAAAGTGCCATGCGTTGTAGGCACAAAGATCGCGACGCAGGTGCTGAAAGACGGCGACATGGTGGAGGTGGATGCGGACAAGGGTATCGTGAAAATCTTAAAATAGGCCAACGCCCTGATCATGTTAAAACCAATCGAAAAGAAACTCGTCCATCTCAAAAATTGGGAGTTTGAATTTCAGCAACGAGGGGAGCAGCCGATCCTGCTCGCCGATTTGTTTTGTCGGGCGATCGCGACCCACTTACCCAGCGAGATCGGTATTGACCTCTATACATACGATTATCTTTTTACCGATTCGAGCAAGGGGCATAATAATCCCAAACAACGGCAGATCATGCTTCAGAAGTTGCGGGAGAAATTGAAGAATCCCCGCGCGCTGTGGACGGTTCTCAGATCATCAGTTGAAGTTCCCAAAAGCTTGAACGAGGTTGCTGACGAGATAAATATCGCGATCAAAGATAAAAAGATCTCCAACGGGCAGTTGGCGAAATATTGGCGGCGTATGGATGCGGCATTTCTCAAGGCCATTCCATGGTTTTGGTATCCCTATTATCTTTCGAGTGAGAATATGTTGACGGACAAAGTTAAGCACGGCTTGGAACGATATCGCAAACAAATTGAGAAGCTGACCGATTTCGATGAAGCGCTTTTGAACGTCGTTTTCCCGATCAAGAAAACAGGATTTCAGCTTGAGCAAGGGGCGTTGTATTCGCTGGTGTGCATCGCAGAGAAAAAGAAAAATTTTGCACGCGATTCGGCGTTTCAAAAAGCTGCTCGGGCGTACCTCAAAAAATATGATTGGCTCACGACATTCCTTCTTAACCCGCTTTTCCCCATGACGTACAACGAGCTTGTCCGGCGCGTCACGGACGCCATAAAGAGCGGTTTCAAAGAGACATTTGAAATACAGAAGAAGGCGAATGTAAAAAATCAGAAATTGGCTAGAAAAATTCTCGCATTGGGGCGGAATGATGGGAAATTTCTTCGCGACGTTGAAAACGCGCGGGAGCTTGGATATGTGCTCACTGCCGGGATCGAAGAGGCCTATAAGGCCTCTTCGCGCTATCTTGATTTCCTGCAGTTGGTGGCCAAGCGCATCGGTGTGAAATTCGAAGACACACAATATCTCCTTTCGAGCGAGATTATCCGGGCGCTTGAAAAGCAAGAAGACATTGCGACGAAAACTATTCAAGAAAGGAAAAAAGGTTTCGCCATGATGATCTTGAACGGCCAGCAGTATATGGCCGTGGGCGTAAAAGGGCACGAGATCAGCCAGTGGATCGATCAGTCATTCAATACGGTTGACGATTCCATAACTGAATTAAAGGGACAAATAGCTTGCAAGGGATTTAGCCGGGCGAAGGTAAGGATCGCGCTGCAGCCATCCGAAGCGCATGCCATTCGAGAAGGAGAGATTTTGGTTTGTCCGATGACGAATCCCGATTACGTGCCGGCTATGAAGCGGGCGAGCGCGATCGTCACGGATGAAGGCGGCCTTTTGTCCCATGCCGCGATCATGTCGCGGGAATTGGGCAAGCCGTGCGTCATCGCAACGAAGATCGCTACAAAGGTTTTGAAGAACGGAGATCTTGTAGAAGTGGATGCAGAGAAGGGAACGGTGAAAATTATAAAACGATCCAATGAAAAATGAGAGAATTTATTCCCGTTATTTCGCCCGTGACTTCACGTTGCCACTCATAGAAACGTGGGCGCGCGCTGAGACAACCGATCCGCGCCAATGGACAAAGAAGACAAACCCCGAATTACCGTTCCAAATCTTTATCCGTGAGAATGGTATCGTGACCGATTATTTCAATCCCAAGGGATTGGACTGGATCAATAGTGAGTTGCGTAGATTGATAAAGAAAGATAAAAAATTTGTTGAAAAGATCGCTGGTGAATTTAATCAACGGGCGAGATTAATAAAGCCAGTGTGGGCCAAAAGAAAAACGCTCAATCACGCTGAGCTGGTGAAGTATCTTGTACGACTCCGTGATGTGTGGGCATGGTACGAGGCGATTTGGTGGATAATGGAAATGGTTGATCCGAAAAGTAGAGAATTCAAACTTACTCATACTGCCCGTATCAATAACGAGCGCATGATTCCTGATAGCGACGTCGTGATCAGGAAATCCCTAAGAAAAATTTATCCCAAGCTCGGCGCATTGGCTAATACATTACTATTGAAGGAAATCGTTTCGAACAAGTTACCCTCAAAACAGGAGCTGGAAGATCGCGCTAAAAAGTATAGTTTTGCAAATGCTAAATTATATACAGGAAAGGGTATCCCCGATATGGAAAAGATCTTTGATATTGATATTGTTTCCTCCGAAAAGAAAACTAACATTTCGGAATTCAAAGGCAAAGTTGCCTATCCGGGGATTGCGCGGGGGAAAGTTCGGATCATTAAAAAACGGGAAGAGGTCTCTAAACTAAAAGAGGGTGAAGTTTTGGTAAGCCCCATGACGATGCCGGATTATGTGGTTGCCATGAAGCGAGCTGTGGCTATTGTTACCGACGAAGGTGGTGTCACTTGTCATGCGGCTATCGTCGCCAGAGAACTCAAGAAGCCATGTATCATCGGAACAAAGATCGCTACCGAAATACTTAGTGATGGCGATCTTATAGAAGTGGATGCAAACAAAGGACTTGTCACTATCATAAAAAGACATTAAGCTAATGGCATGGAAGGCAAAGGATTAGAAGGACGTATCGAGCACAACGAAGCCCAGGAGCCCTATAGCTCGCGCATAGAGTTGTCGTTCATGCGCCATGCCCAGAAGGAGAAAGCTCCCGAGAAGAGGGATGAGGATATCCTGTTGTCCCCAACAGGGAGGGAGCAGGCGATGGCAAAGGATCGCGCTGCCAATGTGGATCAGGCGGTGGCTTTCGGGACGTCCCGAAAGAGGACGCGTGAGACCGCCGCGCTCGCAATGGCCGGGGGCGAAGATGATATCGCCGGAGACGAAACCCTTGAGGAGCTTCAAGAAAAGCTCGACACCGATCTTAAGGTGGGTTCCAAGATAGGGATCGATGAGCGCCTCAACTTTGTCCTTGATGAAACGACCGAGTTTGGCAAAGAGGGATATGACGCTTTCAATAAGGGGGAGTATTTGAAATTCCTCGTGGAGAATAGCGACGCGTTGGCCGAAAAATTAGGAGATAAAGACAGTACGACGTACTCCCGGGCCGCATCGAAAATTGCCCAAGTCATTGAGAAATATGTCCAGATCGCGCCGCAGTGGGATAAGCTCGTAAATAAAGAAGACAGTGCATATTCGGAGACCTTGGAGCGTTTCCTCTCATCCCATCAGGGCATATTGGAATGTTTCCTCGCGAAGGTAATCGAGCAGACGAAAGGCAAGAAAGAGCGGGATGAGTTTGTGGAACTTCTCGGCAACCAGGGATTCGGCTTCGCCGAAGGATTCAAAACGGACATCGTCATGCGCGACGGCAAACCCGAAATAGACATCTCTTACCGCAAAGAGATCGACCCGGAACACGTTTTCGAATTCAACGAAAAAATCGACGAAGCGCTTCTTAAGGAGATCGCGCACTCCTAGGCCCACATAGCCCGGGTATTCTTTTCGTAATCGGCCATATCTGCTACCATCGTAGTTATGGAATATCGCATTCCTCTCGACGAGCAGAACAGGATTTTGGCGACGGTCGACAAGCGTACTGATGCGGAGGCGGCGCGCATCAAACGCTATCTTGCGATGCCCGACCTTTCGCGCACGCCGGGCAGTCCGCTCTATGAAATAGTGCAAACCGCGTGCAACACGCCGGGGCTCAAAGGATTCGACAATATCATCATTCCGGAGATCGTCCCTGCCTCAATCAGCTTCGACCTTTTTGATTTTGCCGCCGACCATCCGGCGCGGAGCACCTCGGACACGTACTATGCGGACGACAAGAATATTTTGCGCACGCACGACACGGTCATGTGGTATTACTACACGCAGCTGCCGGAAGTGAAGGAGCGCATCGCGCGGCGCGAGAAGTTAGGCGTCGTCTGTTACGGAAAGGTGTACCGCAAGGACGAGATCGATCGCAAGCACATGAACATCTTCCACCAGTTCGGCGGATGGTACATGACGCCCGCAGATACCGCACCGCTCACGATCGACGACCTGCGCGCCGCGCTTTCCGAGATCGTTCGCGCGCTCTTCGGCGCTGATGTGAAATTCCGCTTTTTAGATGATACATTCCCATATACTGATCCATCCCTGCAGATCGAGGTTGAAGTGAACGGCCAGTGGCTGGAGATCATGGGCGGTGGCATGACGAAGCAGAGCGTGTTCAAAAAATTCGGTGTGGAGGGATACAACGCGTGGGCGTTCGGTTTCGGCCTCGAGCGACTCGCGATGATCAGCACCGATCTTCCAGATATACGGCTCCTCTGGTCCACCGACGAGCGGGTGAAGAAACAGCTGCACATGGGCACAAAGTTTGTGGAGGTGAGCAAATATCCGCCCGTCATTCGCGACATCTCGTTCATCGTGCCGAAGACGTTCGCGCCGAATGATTATTTCGATCTCGTCCGCGACATTGCGGGGGACCTCGTGGAACAAGTGGCGCTGATCGACGAATACGCGAATGACGAAAAATTCGGCGCCGACAAAAAGAGCTACGCGTACCGGATCACGTACCGCTCAAGCGAGCGGACGCTGACGAATGAAGAGGTAGATGTGCTTCACAAGAATATAGAGGAAGAGACCGCCAAGGAATTCGGTGCGACGGTACGGTAGGCAGCCGGGGGAGATTACGTATACAATATATATAAGTGAAGATCGACGTTCCGAAAGAGGTTGTTGCGGTGTCGTATGCCCTCGCCGAGGCGGGGTTTGAGGCATATCTCGTGGGCGGCTGCGTGCGCGATATGCTGCTCGGTCGCGAGCCCAAGGATTGGGATGTCGCCACCGACGCCCAGCCGGCGCAGGTCCAAAAACTTTTTCCCGAGAGCGTCTACGAGAATGATTTTGGCACGGTCGGTATCAAGACGGAATCCGAAGACCCGCGCCTGAAAATAATAGAAGTGACGACGTACCGCATCGAAGGGCGATACACCGACAAGCGGCACCCGGATGAGGTCAAGTTCGCAGAGAATATAGAGGACGACCTTTCGCGCCGTGACTTTACCGTGAACGCGCTCGCGATGGACATGAAGGGTGACGTGATCGATCCGTTCGGTGGCGAGCGCGATATTAAGGATCGGGTGATCCGCACGGTCGGCGTGCCGGAGGAGCGGTTCTCCGAGGATGCCCTGCGCTTGATGCGCGCCGTGCGATTTTCCGTAGAGCTGGATTTTGAGATCGAGATGAACACGCGGCGTGCGATCGTAAAACTGGCCGGTGGCTTGGAGGCGATCGCTAAGGAGCGCGTGCGCGACGAACTCGTGAAGATTTTGATGACCCCGAATGCCGCGAAGGGGATCATCCTATTAGAAGAGCTCGACCTGCTTCGCTACGTGCTACCGGAGTTGCGCGACGGGATCGGTGTTGGGCAGAACAAGCATCACATCTATACCGTTTTTGAGCACAACGTCCGTGCGCTTGATTACACCGCAGGAGAAAATTATTCATTGCCCGTACGCATGGCCGCGTTGCTCCACGATGTTGGCAAGCCTAAAGTGAAAGGCGGTGACGGTGCGAATTCCACCTTCTATCAACACGAATATGTTGGCGCGCGTATGGTGGTGAAGATGCTCGACCGCCTGCGATTCTCGAAAGATTTTGTGGAACAGGTGGCGCATCTCGTGCGCAGGCACATGTTCTATTACGATACCGGCGTGATCTCGCCTGCGGGCGTGCGGCGGCTCGTGGTGCGTGTGGGCCCGGAGAATATTGACGACCTTTTGAAAGTGCGCGAGGCCGATCGCATCGGCAGTGGCGTTAAGAAGGCGATGCCGTATCGCCTGCGCCATTTGCTCTTTATGATAGAGAAGGTCAAGCGCGATCCGCTTTCGCCGAAGATGCTCGCGCTGCGTGGCGACGACCTGATGCCACTCCTCGACCTCCCGCAATCGCGCCGCGTGGGATGGATCCTGAACGCGCTTATGGAAGAGGTGATCGACGACCCTGAAAAGAACGACAAGAAATATCTGGAGAAGCGCGCGAAGGAGTTGAACCAGGAGAGCGATGGGGAACTCCAGGAATTATTCGCGCAAGCACAAAAGAAGAAGCGCGAGGCGGAAGAAGAGATGGATAACGATATAAAGGAAAAGCACCACATACAATGAACATCAAAATAAAACGATTCGATAAAGACCTGCCGCTGCCCAAGCGGCAGACCGAGGGCGCGGCGGCGTTCGACCTGACCGCGCGCGAGGCGGTGATGATCGCGCCGGACACCGTCGGCTATGTTCCGTTGAATGTGGCCGTCGAGACGCCGGCGGATCATTTTCTCCTCATCGCCGCGCGGAGCAGTACCCATAAAAAAGGGATCATGATGGCGAACGGCATGGGCATCATTGATCCGGACTATTCGGGCGACGAGGACGAGATCAGGGTGGCCTATTATAATTTCAGCGCCGCGCCGGTGGCAATAGAAAAAGGCGAGCGGATCGCGCAGGGCACTTTTGTGAAAATATCGCATCCGGAATGGGAGGAGCTGGATGACATGCCCAACAAAACTCGCGGGGGATTCGGAACAACGGGCAGTAAGTAAGTTGAATTATTTTCCCAAACGCGGTTAAATACCTTGGTATTCTACGGGCCGTAGTATACCGGTAGTACGTGCGATTCGGGTTCGTAAAGACCGGGTTCGATTCCCGGCGGCCCGACAAAAATAAAACACTCTCCTCGCCTCCAAGCAGATGACCGTTCGGCGAGGAGGGTGTTTTATTTTCTCCGGACGAGAGAGCCGATAAAAAATGCCGGTCTTCCCATTGGGAAGCCCGGCGGCTTGGCGGCTAGAGAACACTTCTGTCTATTCGCCCGTTATTTTTTCGATGATTCTGAGCGGACACATGCAACTACGAGCAGGACGACCGCCGCAGTTGCAGTTACTAAAAGATCTTCAATGATGGAAAAATGCACAGGGACCTCCCCTGGGTAATTCGCCTAGGTTAATGATGCCATAATGGTCTAAAAAATGAAATTATTCATGGGATTCAGCGTTGGTGCCGAGCGCGCAGGTATGCCTCTTGACACCCTTTTCAAGCTGAGTATACTTATCCCTAAGATACGAATGGCAAAGACTTTAATCCTCTCAAAACACTCCGGCTGAAGCCGCTTCTTTGAAGCAGTCAGCGGCCGCTGTGTGCGGCTGATTTTTTTCTTGGCGTTTGATATCCTACGGCGTCTCGCGATACCGTGCAGTGCTATTTCAAATCATTCGCCGATTTGGCGGAACTCCGAATTGTAGAGTCGGAGGACATAATATGGAGACCCTGTGTCACTATTAGGTCTGGTCGCTAACGTCCGCATCGCGGGCGGGCCGGATCGCTGCATACGCATATGTAGTCAATTTCTCGTGACGGACAGGGTCAAACGTTGTCGTTGATTTTTTTTATCAACGATGGCGAGTGGGCTGCATGACTTTTAGGTCGTCAATTCTTATTTAACGACTTCAAAGCCGTGCACATCACGAGCAAGTCAGCATTGGGATGGTTGGCAAATAAGGGCGAACGGTGGATGCCTAGACTAGAAAAGGCGATGAAGGACGTGGCGTAGCAACGAAATGCCTCGGGGAGATGCGTAGCAATCTATGATCCGGGGGTGTCCGAATGGGGAAACCTAATTGAGTAATCCTCAATTGTTTCGAGCAATCGATTCGCGTACCCGCTGAAGTAAAACATTCCAGTAAGCGGAGGAAAAAAGAACAAATCAGTTATTCCCCAAGTATCGGCGAGAGAACAGGGAACAGCCCAAACTAAGGTTGTGATTTATTTTGCAACCTTGGGGTATAGTCTAAAGACGCTGTTTAGTAAATAACGTAGCGCGCTCTTCAAACAGTGCGTTTCGTTATTTGCTATTCGTGAAGGAGTAAAAAAATCTTTTGTTAGTCAAAGCCGTCTGGAAAGCGGCGCCAGAGCGGGTGATAGCCCCCTAGACGAAAACAATTGGTCTCCTTAGTTTTTTAACTCGAGTACTTCGGAGTAAAACAGTTCCGGAGGAATACACCTGTACTATCAGGTAAGGCTAAATACTTTTCTAGATCGATAGTGAACAAGTACCGTGAGGGAAAGGTGAAAAGCAGGCCGGTGAGGCCGTTGAAATAGAACCTGAAACCGTTTGCCTACAAGGAACTGAAGCACGAACGGCTGCGGAGCAATCCGCGGACGAGTGTAACAGTGTGCCTATTGAAGAATGATCCAACGACTTATTTTTTGTTGCAGTCTAAGCGCGCATAGCGTGAAGGCATAGCGAAAGCGAGTCTGAATAGGGCGAACTATATGCAGCAGAAGATAGACCCGAAGCGTTATGAGCTTGCCTTGGCCAGGGTGAACTCCCGAGAAATCGGGAGGGAGGCCCGAACCGGTTGATTGTTCAAAATCTTCGGATGAGCTGAGGTAAGGAGTGAAAAGCTAATCGAATAACGTAATAGCTGGTTCTCTCCGAAACAGTTTTAGGACTGGCGGCAAGAGTTCCTCTTGGGGGTAGAGCACTGGATGATCGTTACAGGTCGAAAGACCGAACGATCAATCAAACTCCGAATACCGAGAGTCAAGATCTTGCTAGTTAGACTGCGGGGGCTAAGCTCCGTGGTCGCGAGGGGAAGAGCCCAGATCGTCATCTAAGGTCCCTAAATCCATGCTAAGTGTGAAAGGTAGTCATAACCCATAGACAGATAGGAGGTTGGCTTAGAGGTAGCCATCCTTTAAAGAGTGTGTAACAACTCACTATTCGACGGGTCGTGGCGCCGAAAATGTACCGGGGCTAAGCATGGTACCGAAGATACGGATGTACACTTCCTTCGGGAGGTGTACGTGGTAGGAGAGCATTTCGGCCTGCAGTGAAGGTCAACCCGCGAGGGTGACTGGAGCGGCCGGAAGAGAAAATGTTGGAATGAGTAACCACAATCCCAATGAGAAATTGGAACCCCGAAAATCCAAGGTTTCCGTGGCACTGGCAATCAACCACGGGTGAGGCGGTCCTAAGGCAATCCCGAAAGGGGCAGTCGATGGGAAGCTGGTTAATATTCCAGCCCGACCGTACGATCATAACCAGAGGACAAAGGAGATAAGCAGATGTGCCTTATTGGTTTGGCATTCTTTGTATTAAGCGCAAGCGTGTACCGAGAGAAGGTTAAGAATTTACTTAGCCGACATCTGTGAAGTGCCTTTCGAGAAAAATCTGGCCAAATCGAGCGTATGGTCTCCGTACCGTAAACCGACACTGGTGGATAGGGCGAGTAGCCCAAGGGGAACGAGTGATTCATCGTTAAGGAACTAGGCAAAATAGCGGCCGTAAGTTAGCAATAAGGCCTGCCCTCGCAAGAGGGCCGCAGCTAAAGAATCTCTGGCGACTGTTTACCAAAAACACAGCTCCCTGCTAACTCGCAAGAGGATGTATAGGGGGTGACACCTGACCGATGCGAGAAGGTCAAGATTGGGGGTGGTGTAGCAATACACTGCTCACTGATTCAAGCCCTCGTCAATGTCAGCGATAACTATAGACATAACGATTGTAGTTATAAAATCTGGCCAAATGCTGGAAACCCTGAGTATCCGACATTACGCTTTTCTCATCAAAAATCTTTTAATAAAGATTTAATGTTGATGTGTTAGCGTGAAAATATGATCGGTGCAGATAATCAGCAGGAAAGATTATTAGATTTGCCAGCTGCAAATTCTTACCAAGAATTGAAAAAATTGGATGAAGAATCCATGAAATATTTTCTTGCAGGTTTTGTGGATGGCGAAGGAAGTTTCAATGTGTCGTTTGCAAAACATCCGACATTACGATCAGGTTGGATTGTGTTGGCTAAATTTCAAATTTATCAGCACAAAAACCATCATGACCTACTGGAACTTTTTCGTGAAGTATTAGGAGCGGGAAGGATCGATAAGAAATCTGGAAGTGATGTTTTATCACTTACTGTCGAGGGGAGAGATAATCTGATTCAAAAGATTATTCCTTTTTTCGAACAGTATCCGTTGGCAACAAAAGCAGATGCATTTCGGAAGTTCGCCATTATTGTTTATATGATGGATGAAGGATTGCATCGCAACAGAGAAGGATTTGAGCGGATTGTCCGCTTGGCTCATTCAATGAATGCCGAAGGAAGATTTAGAATACATTCGATTGAATATATTCTCGATACTGCTCGGGACAAGTTCAAGATCTAATAAAATCCTCAGAGACTATACGCCAGACTCTAAAGCGATTTAGAGATGATATAGTCCGAACTGCATGGCGACATGCAGAGTTGCTCTAGAAACGGAGCAGAATAACAGAGTAAATCGTTCTAAGGTTGAGCGGAATGCATTGCCTTAGTAAAATTCGGCTAAATGCTGGAATAACCGTCAGTATCCGACGCTACTCGAAAGAGTGACAATGCGTTCGGTGCGGTCAATCAGCAGGAAAGATTCGCGCAAGCGAAAATCCTCAGAGACTATATGCCGAAATTCAACGATCAGTTGAATAAGATATAGTCCGAACTCTATGGCGACATAGAGAGTCAAGCAGAAATGTTTTGGCCAACAAAAAGTGTTGTAACATGTTTGAGCGCAATTCCTTTTCGGGTAAGTTCCGAAGCGCACGAAAGGTGTAACGACCGGAGAACTGTCTCAACGATGAGCTCGGTGAAAATGCGATTCCCGTGAAGACGCGGGATACCTGCAGCGGGACGAAAAGACCCCGGAAGCTTTACTGCAGCTTGGCATTGATTTTAGAGTTTTACTACGTAGCGTAGTGGTGAGGATTTGAAGCGTCGCTTTTGGGTGACGTGGATCCGACAATGAAACAGCCATTTTTAAAACTTTAACGTCTAACTGGTGGAGAACCCTTCGGGGAAACTACACTAAGACAGTGCTTGGTAGGCAGTTTAAATGGGGCGTTTTCCTCCAAAAGAGTAACGGAGGAGTTTATTAAGGTCAGCTTAGCCCGGATGGAAATCGGGCAGGACGTGCAAACGCAAAAGCTGGCTTGACTGCGAGTCATACAAGACGAGCAGGTGCGAAAGCAGAAGTTAGTGACCCGACGGCCCTTCATAGAAAGGCCGGAGACACCGGATAAAAGCTACTCCGGGGATAACAGGCTAGTATTGTCCGAGCGTCCCTAGCGACGACAATGCTCGGCACCTCGATGTCGGCTCGCCACAGCGCGGGGGTGTAGAAGCTCCCAAGCGTTTGGCTGTTCGCCAATTAAAGTGGCACGTGAGCTGGGTAAGTGAATACTTCAAATGAGCCCAGTAATTCATTACTCGAGGCTTGGTTGAAAAACCAAGAAAACAACATAAATGGAACAGTAAACTGACTCATAACGGTAGAGGCCTAATCAAATTTAATAAAGATTTAATGTAGATCATTTATTATTTTCAGATGGTCAATATCGTGGGAAGACTCCAATCTTCTTTTCCATCACATCAATTGGATGTGATCATTGGGTCATTGTTAGGAGATGCGCGTTTAGAATGTCGGTCGATCGGACTTTGTAGTCCGGTTACCGCTCGTTTTAGAGTGCATCACGGAGAAAAACAGAAAGAATATGTTTTCTGGAAATACAAAGTTCTTCAGAATTTGGTTTCAAAAAGGCCAAGGGAAATCTCATGGACGAATCCCAAAAGGAATATTCATGAAGTTTCATGGTATTTTCACACCAAAAGCTTGGAGGAATTCGGCATGATTCATGCTTGTTTTTATAAAAACAGCGTGAAGATATTGCCAGAAGAAGTTTTTGATCTGTTCACTCCAAAGATGATGGCAATTTGGTTTATGGATGACGGTGCGAATACTGTGCAGAGCTTTACGCTCAGCACGCATAGTTTTCGAGAATCGGAGCAGTATATGATCCGAACATTCTTGAAAGAGCGGTATGATGTTTCGGCAACGATCATAAAAGATCGTTCCAAACAAAAGATCCATATCGGTCGAAATGACTATGAAAAATTCAAAGCGATCATCCAGCCTTACATCATCCCTTCGATGATCTATAAGATTGACAGTCCCCGTAACGACTTGATCGGTAAAACGATCGGAATGCAAGGATGAGACGCTTATCTCTGCATTAAAACGTCAGTTCCAGGGTGGAATCCTGGAAAAGGTATAGTCTAATGCTCTTAGTAATAAGAGGTACAATTGTCAGACCGTCGTGAGACAGGTCGGTCTCTATCTGCTGCAGGCGTTACATACTTGAGGGGAGTTGGCCTTAGTACGAGAGGACTGGGCTGAACATACCTCTGGTCTACCGGCTTTGCTACCAAGTGAATTGCCGGGTAGCTATGTATGGAAGGGATAAGCGCTGAAAGCATCTAAGCGCGAAGCCCACCCCAAGATTAGGTATGCGTGATTTCGTCATAGACTATGACGTTGATAGGCGTTCGGTGTAAGAATAGCAATGTTTTTAGCCAAGACGTACTAATAATCCACGCCAACCATCCCAATGCTGACTTGCATTCGATCTGTGTTTGTACTTTGTAGGGACGTGTCGCGTTCTGCTGAACGCGCACTTACGCTCGCCGCCTTCGCGGCTCCGCGATACCCTCCAAAGCACAAACACAGATCTCATTCTTTATCTACAATAAAGAATCCATTAATCACTAGGCAGTGAGCATGTGGGTGGGTGTTCTAAAAAACTATTAATCTGCTAGTTTTTTAGAACACCCACCCACATGCGAACGGCTTTTTGATGTCGGTGCTTCATTCGGGCGTGTCCCACCTCTTCCCATTCCGAACAGAGAAGTGAAAGCGTCCCTATCCCATGATACTTGCCTTCGGGCGGGGAAAGTAGGATGTGCCGACATCAAAGTGCCGTTAACAAAAAAGGTGGCCGGTGCGCATTGAGCGCGCCGGCCATTTTCATCTCTGGGGAACCCATGTCGCGTAGGCTCCGATGAAAACGTTGCCGTCTTCATCGATCGCTTTGTGGATGGTCCATCCCTTTGCATCGTAAAGATCGCGATTTGCGGGGTAGCGTGCGCCCATGTCTGCAAAATGCATCAGCTGTCGTGCGACTTCCTTCGGATTCAATATCACCGGCGACCCAACGCTGTCCTCGAAAGGGCGTTGCCCAAAGATCCGGACCGACCGATCTTGCCCGACATCAGGTCTGAAGTGGGTGAGTACCATTCTCGGAGACCCTTCCAGGCACCGTCTGATGTGGTTGCTCAAGGTTTCGACGTTATACCCTCGTCCGATAACTTCGGAAGTGGACATATCAAATTTGACCATATCCCAAATTCCTCCGCGGGAAATATAACATCTTTTCCGATAGAGGGTCAATCGACTCGGTAGAGAAACATTTTCCAATGGCCGCGCATTACGATCGTTCTTACTGGTGTTATTGTTGGGAGTGGAAAGGCGTAGACGATGACACGCGCGCCGAGCTTGAGGCCGGTTTTTATTTTATCTTCCATCTTTTGCATCGTGCGGATGGCGAGGAAGCAAAAAACAACGTCGGTGTTATTGAGGTCCGCATCGAAGAGATTCTTCTTGATGAGCGCGGCGTGCGAACCATGGATGAAAAGATTTAGCTTTCCGATGAGGTAGAAGATCGTCGATATCTCGAAGCCAGTGGCGTGTGCACCGAACTCTTTTTCCGCAATGAGGAGCGCTTTGCCGGTGCCTGCGCCGAGATCATAGAACATCTCGCCGGGCTGGAGCCCAACTTCCTTGAGCGCTTCGCGGATCACGCTTTTCCGCGTCGGATAGAACGGCGCGCCGCTCCGACGGGAAAGATAGACGGATGCAAAGATCGCGACAACCAGGATGACGAACGCGATCTCTATCACTAAAGCGGCGATGTACATGCCCATTCATTATCATCTATAATAAGTGCATGTCCACCCGCCGCGCGAAGCAGCTTATCTATGGTGCGCTCTATATTGTGGCCGTGCTCGTCGTCTGCGCCGGTATTTATTTCGTATTCGTAGCGCCGTCAATCGTCGCTTCCACGCCACCCGTCTGCACGCCGTCAACGTGCGTGCCGACCAGCACCGCGCTTATCGTCCCGGGCGCGCTTACGACCTTCATCACGAGTCCCGGCCGTTACACATTCCTCGCACAAGTGACGAATCAGTCCGCCGATTATGGCGCGTATGAATTGGATTACGCGATCGATTTGTATGACACCTCCGGGACGGTACTCCAGTCCATTCCGGCGCAGTCATTCATCTATCCCTCGCAGACCGAATATCTTGCAATACTGAATCAGGCCGTGGCGCAACCATTCTATCATGCGGCGCTTGTGGTTACCGGCGTCTCGTGGCTCACGAGCTCAACAATCGGTACCATCCCGGCGGTCGGCCCGGGTCAGTTCGCCCTTCAGAATGTACAGGCGAGCATGGCTTCAACGACCGTCTCTGTTGGTGGCCAGCTCGTGAATACGGCCGTCGCCACGTATGAGCAGGTCGATGTCCTCGTGATATTCAAAGACGCAAACGGAAATCCTGTCGGCGTCTCCGAGACGCAACTCGGCACCGTCGCGGCGGGCACGACGGAAAATTTCTCGGTGATCTATCCGAACGAGCCAAACATTGATCCGGCGGTGAATCAAATTTTGGTGTACGCACTCCGCTAGTTATGGTGGCGCTATTTATTCCGGTCGGAATTTTGCTTGCGGCGAGCTTGCTCATCCTCTCGGCGATCTCGTTCCACTTTTTCATTTTTCAGATCGTATGGATCGTCATCGGTATCGGCCTTGTCGTCGGATCGTTCTTTGTGGATGTCCGCACGATATTCAATTCGCAGTGGGTGATCTGGGGACTATACGCGCTCGCGCTCGCGCTCATGGTGCTTTCGCTCCTTACGTCGCCGCTTATCCGCAACACGCACAGTTGGCTTGTGCTTGGGCCGTTCAGCTTACAGCCGGTGGAGCTTATGAAGGTCGCGCTCATTTTACTTTTTGCGAACTATTTCAGCCGTCGCCATATGGCGATCGCACGGTGGAAAAATATTTTCACATCGTTCCTTTTCTTCGTCGTGCCTGCGGCGATCTCGGTGAAGCTTCCCGATCTCGGATCAGCGATGATCTTCTTTGGCATCTGGTTCGGATTTTTATTACTGCTTGGATTGCCGTGGCGCCGCGTCATCGTCGCGATTGTGGTCATCCTACTCACCGGCGGCCTTGTCTGGACCTACGTGCTGAAGCCGTATCACCGCGCACGCATCATCGGATTCCTGGACCCCAACGCGAACGCGCTTGGCATCAACTACAGCGCGATACAATCAAAGATCGCGATCGGCTCGGCGGGGTTCTGGGGTCAGGGATACGGCCAGGGGACGCAGGCCCAGCTTGGATTTCTGTCCGAGCCGTCGGAGGACTTTGTCTTCGCGGCATTCATCGAGGAGTGGGGCGTTGCCGGAGGGATCGTCATCATTGCCGCGTTCCTTTTCCTTATATTCCAGATACTCCGCATAGGGATGCTCGCCGACGAGAACTTTGAAAAGTTCATCTGCCTTGGTGCGGCGATGATGCTTGGCGTGCAATTCCTGTTAAACACGGGTTCCACGACCGGGCTTCTACCGGTCATCGGCGTGACGTTCCCATTTCTCAGTTACGGTGGATCCAGTATGCTCGCGAATTTTTTCACTCTTTCAATGGTCAATTCTATCCGTAAGCGTTCATGAAGAAAAAGATTGTGGGCGCTGTGTTTATTTTGATCGTCATCGTTGTGGCGGGATGGTTGTTTTTCAGCCTCGATCCGGTAGTTGCCGCACCGGCGAACGGCGCCGCGTCGCCCACGATCTTTCAAGTGAGTCCCGGCGACGGTTTTCGCACGATCGCGGAAAACCTTTATGCGGACGGGCTGATCCGCTCGCCGATCTCATTCGACCTCTTTTCTCTCATTGATGGGCGCGCATTCACACTGAAGCCGGGCTTTTATAAATTGTATCCGTCGATGGATACGGCGCAGATCGTCGGCTCTCTCTCGGGCAGTGGAGCGGGGGAGGCGACGGTTACCATTCCGGAAGGTTCAAATATTTTCGATATCGATAGGATTCTTAGCAACGCGCTTGTGATCCGCCCGGGTGCGCTCATCAACTTGACGAGTACGCAAAATTTGGAGGGCCGCCTCTTCCCCGACACCTATCAGTTCTATACAAACGAGAACGTGGCCGATGTGGTAACTGAGATGACGGGCAATTTCAGCGCCAAGGGCCAACCCCTGCTCGCGGTTGCCTCGACCAGCGATCAGGAACGAACCCTTATCATCGCCTCGATCGTACAGGAAGAGGTGCCGGATCAGACGGACCAGGAGTTGGTGGCGGGGATCATCCTGAAGCGCCTAGCCGACGGAATGCCCCTCGATATCGACGCTACCGTCTGTTATGCCAAATTCCTCGCGAACCCCACATCCACAGCCCATGCATGCTCCCTTTCTGCACTTGACTTCAAAATCGATTCGCCTTACAATACCTACTTGAACAGAGGTTTGCCGCCCGGACCCATCGGCAACCCGGGCATTCTCGCCATCACTGCCGCGCTCCATCCCCAAAGTTCCCCTTATCTTTACTATTTGAGCGACCCCGCGACGGGAAAAACTATATTCGCCAAGACACTTGACGAACAGAACCAAAATAGAGTTAAATACTTAGAAAGCAATTAAGAAACGGTATCCCTCGAAAACAGGAAGGGCGTAGCCGTTTTTTGCGTGTTGGGGACATGTATTGGTGGAAAGTGAGCGATGGGGAATGTGTTTTGAAAAGGTTGATTCTTATCCAGCTTTTCAAAACACATTCCCCATCGTGAACGATTTTAAAGGCCGAATAAAAAAATGACCATCACATTTTATTTCATCGACTTCTTTATAGAGCCACCGCGAAGGTAACACTTCGTGGGCGTTCGTTTTGATGACATAAAAACTTTTTAAAACACTATGGCAAAATTTACCTCTACTAAAAACTTTTCAAAATCAAAACCGCTCATCTCTCCCTACAACCTCAACGAGGCGCAGTTGAAGTCGTACCAGTGGTTCCTCGAAAAAGGTTTGAACGAACTGCTTGAGGAAATTTCTCCGATCCGCGATCATACCGGAAAGGAATTCGAACTTTATTTTTCCAACTATCGTTTTGACGAACCGAAGTACGACGAGACGACCGCGCGCTATAAAGAAGCGACCTACGAAGCGCCGCTTCGCTGCACCCTGCGTTTGGTGAACAACCGCACGGGCCACGAGCACAAGCAGGAGGTGTATTTTGGCGATTTCCCGATCATGACCACGCGCGGCACGTTCATCGTGAACGGCGTCGAGCGCGTCGTCGTCGCCCAGCTCGTCCGCTCCGCGGGCGTCTACTTTACCGCAGTGCCGTACCGCGGCCGTCAGCTCTTCGGCGCCAAGATCATCCCGAACCGCGGTGCATGGCTTGAGTTCGAGACGGACATCGACGGCACGATCAGTGTCAAGATCGACCGCCACCGCAAGGTGCCGGTGAGCGCGTTGCTCCGCATCTTCGGCATGGACACGGAGACCATCAAGAAGACCTTCGAGAAGGATGATACCGGCCTCGTTAAGTTTATCGAAGCCACATTAAAAAAGGATGTAGCAAAGGACGCCGCGGAGTCATATATAGAGATCTATAAGCGCCAGCGCCCGGGTGACCCGGCCGCCGCCGACACCGCAAAGAACCTTATTGCCGCAATGTTCGAGCGCCCCGACCGCTACGACCTCTCCGAGGTGGGCCGCTACAAGATGAACCAGCGCCTCGAGCTCAGCAAGAAGAAGACGAACAAGCTGCTCGACGCGGAGGACCTCATCATGATCGTCAAAGAGATCATAAAGTTGAACAACGACGCCGACGCCGAACCGGATGATATCGACCACTTGGGCAACCGCCGGTTGAAGGCAGTGGGAGAGCTTTTGCAGGGCCGCTTGCGCATCGGTCTCGCGCGCTTGCGCCGTATCATCCAGGACAGGATGTCCACGGAAGACAAAGACAACCTCATGCCGGCACAGCTCGTAAACTTCCGCCCGATCGCCGCGGTCATCAAGGAATTTTTTGCATCATCGCAACTTTCGCAGTTCATGGACCAGGTGAATCCGCTCGCTGAGCTTGAGCACAAGCGCCGCATTTCCGCGCTCGGTCCCGGCGGTCTCACGCGCGAGCGCGCCTCGTTCGAGGTTCGCGACGTGCATCGTTCTCACTATGGCCGCATCTGTCCGATTCAAACCCCGGAAGGTTCGAACATTGGTCTCATCAACTACCTCGCGAGCTACACCCGCATCAATGACTTCGGGTTCTTGGAGGCACCGTACGCAAAGGTAAAGGACGGCGTCGTCACAAAAGAGATCGTCTGGTACGACGCTTCGGAAGAAGAGAAGTACAAGATCACTCACGCCGGCAGCCCAAAGGACGAGAACGGCAAGTTGATCGGCCCGACGCTTGAGGCGCGCATTAAGGGCGAGCCGGGAACGGTCACGCCGGAAGAGGTTGACCTCATCGACGTCGCGCCGCACGAGTTCATCTCCGTTGCCACATCGCTCATTCCGTTCCTTCAGCACGACGATGCGAACCGCGCATTGATGGGTTCAAACATGCAACGCCAGGCGGTCGTGTCCGTAAAGCCGGACGCCGCGTACGTTTCGACCGGCCAGGAAGAGAAAGTCGCGCTCGATTCTGGTTACGTGATCGTTGCCGAAGATAACGGCGAGGTGCTTGAAGTGGACGGCGCCCATCTTAAAGTTAAATATTCAAAGGCGACAAAGAATTACACCCTTGAGAAGTTCAAGCGCTCCAACCAGTTCACCTGTATCTCCCAGAAGCCGCTCGTTTTGCGCGGGGATAAGGTCAAGAAGGGACAGGTGCTTGTTGACGGCCCTTCTATAGAGAACGGCATCCTGGCACTTGGGCAGAACCTGCTCGTATCGTTCGTCTCGTGGGAGGGCGCCAACTTTGAAGACGCCATCATCATCTCGGAGCGCGTCGTTCAGCAGGATCGCTTCACTTCGATCCATATCGATGAATACTCTTGCGATGTGCGTGACACGAAGCTTGGACCGGAAGTCACGACCTACGACATCCCGAACGTCTCGGAAGATAAATTGAAGAATCTCGACGAAGAGGGAATCGTCCGCATCGGCGCCGAAGTAAAAGCCGGCGACATTTTGGTCGGCAAGATCTCGCCGAAGGGCGAATCGGAATTGACCTCGGAAGAGCGCTTGCTCCGCGCCATCTTCGGCGACAAAGCACGCGATGTGAAGGACACTTCGCTCACGCTCCCGCACGGAAAGATCGGCCGCGTCGTGAATGTTAAAATCTTCGACCGTGAGCGCGGCGACAAGTTGGAGCCGGGCATCATCCGCCGCATCCAGGTGGAGATCGCGGAACTCCGCAAAGTGCAGGCGGGCGACAAGCTCGCAGGCCGTCACGGCAACAAAGGCGTCATCTCTCAGGTGCGCGCCGTAGAAGACATGCCGTACTTGGAGGACGGTACGCCGGTGGACATCATTTTGAATCCGTTGGGCGTCGTCTCCCGCATGAACCTCGGACAAATTTTGGAAACGCATCTTGGCTACGCGGCGCAGAAGCTTGGCTATCGTGCGATCACGCCGGGATTGGATTCGGCGACGGAGCAGGATATTCGCGACGAGCTTAAGAAAGCCGGCTTGCCGGAAGACGGCAAAATGAAATTGTTCGACGGCCGCACGGGCGAGGCGTTCCAGAACCGCGCGACGGTCGGGCAGATCTATATGTTGAAGCTGAACCACCTCGTGGCAGACAAGGCGCACATGCGCTCTATCGGTCCGTACTCTTTGATCACCCAGCAGCCGCTCGGCGGCAAGGCGCAGTTCGGCGGACAGCGCTTTGGAGAAATGGAGGTGTGGGCGCTTGAAGGTTATGGCGCACGCCACACGCTTCAGGAAATGCTCACGATCAAATCGGACGACGTCGTCGGCCGCGCCGCGGCATACGAATCGATCATCCGCGGTGAGACCATCAAAGAGCCGAACGTTCCGGCATCGTTCAACGTGTTGGTCAATGAATTAAAATCGCTCGGCTTTAACATCCAGTTGCTTTATGAGAACGAGGGCGATCGCAAAGATGCCTTCTCGGCCATGCGCATCACCGTCGCGTCGGCGGAAGATATCTTGCGCTGGTCGCACGGCGAGGTCATCAAGCCGGAGACGATCAATTACCGCACTCAGCGTCCGGAAAAGGATGGCTTGTTCAGCGAGCGCATCTTCGGGCCTACCAAAGATTACGAATGCTACTGTGGTAAGTATCGCCGCATCCGCTATAAGGGCGTGGTGTGCGATAAGTGCGGCGTGGAAGTCACGCGAGCGGCCGTACGCCGCGAGCGCATCGGGCATATCGCGCTCGCGACGCCGGTCTCGCATATTTGGTTTTTAAAGAGCATTCCGTCGCGCCTTTCGCTCGCGCTCGATGTGTCCGCCCAGAAACTGGAGCGCGTCATCTATTATTCCGCCTATATCATCACCGACATCAAAGAAGATAACCGCAAACAGGCGTTGGATGACCTCGACCGCGAATTGAAAGGGAAATTGAAGACCGTCGGCAACAAGGACAAGACGGTAAAAGGGGAGATCGAAGATGCCGCGGACCTCACCAAAGATTATCTCGAAAAGTTGCGCATCGGCCAGATCTTGAGCGAGAACGAATACTTCACGCTTTCCCGAAAGTTCGGAAACATTTTCAAGGCCTCTAGTGGAGCCGAAGCGGTCCAGCAAATCTTACAGAAGCTTGACCTCAAGAAGGAGGTGAAGTTGATCGAGGCAGAACTCGAAGGCGCGAAGGATCCGATGGCGCAGAGCAAGTTGCTTCGCCGCCTCAAGATGTTCAAAGCGATGATCCGCAACGGCGGCCGTCCGGAATGGATGATCACGACCGTTTTGCCGGTGCTTCCTCCGGACCTCCGTCCGATGGTGGCGCTCGACGGCGGACGCTACGCGACCAGCGATCTGAACGACCTCTATCGTCGCGTCATCAACCGCAACAACCGCTTGAAGAAGCTTTTGGAGATCAAGGCGCCGGACGTCATCGTCCGCAACGAGAAGCGCATGCTCCAGGAAGCCGTGGATGCGTTGATCGACAACTCGGCGCGCTTCGGCACTCAGCAACTTTCCGCACAGCGCCGCCCGCTTCGCTCCCTTGCCGACATGTTGAAAGGCAAGCAGGGCCGCTTCCGCCAGAACCTTCTCGGAAAGCGCGTGGATTATTCCGGCCGCTCCGTGATCGTCGTCGGTCCTAAGCTCAAGCTTGACCAGATGGGCATTCCAAAACGCATGGCGCTCGAGCTTTTCCGCCCGTTCGTGATCAGCGAGATCATCAAACAAGGATTGGCGCACAACATCCGCAGCGCGTCGCGCTTCATTGAAGAGCACACGCCGGAAGTGCTCGCCATTCTCGAAGAGATCATCAAAGACAAGCATGTGCTCTTGAACCGCGCTCCGACGTTGCACCGGCTTTCGGTGCAGGCGTTCCGTCCGCAATTGGTTGAGGGCCTTGCCCTCAAGCTCCCCCCGCTCGTCTGCCCGGCGTTCAATGCCGATTTCGACGGCGACCAGATGGCCGTCCATCTTCCGCTCTCCGAGGCCGCACAGCAGGAAGCCCGCGAGATCATGTCCGCAGGCCGCAACCTGCTCAAGCCCGCCACCGGCGACCTCATCACCGCCCCGATCAACGATGTAGTGCTCGGTTTGTACTACATCACCCGCATGGAGGAAGCAAAAGGTCCGCTTCGCCACTTTGCGAATTTCGACGAGGCAATGCTCGCGTACCAGTTCAACTTCATCACCTTCCATGCGCCGATCAAGATCGCCATCGGAGGGACGATGACGGAGACGACCGTCGGCCGCTTGATCTTCAACCAGACGCTCGACGGCAAGATGGATTACGTGAACGAGATGATGACGAAGCCGAAGATCAGCAAGTTGCTCTCCAAGATCTTTGAGAAGCACGGCATGGACGTCACCCGCGACACGATCGATCGCATGAAGCTCCTCGGATTCGAGATGGCGACGGTGTCCGGCATCACCTGGGCGATGGCCGACCTTATCATTCCGCCGCAGAAGAAGGAGATCATGCAGCGGGCGAACGATGAAGTGGCGCTCATCAACGGCCAGTTCGCGGAAGGTTTGCTCACGCCGCCGGAACGTCGCAGCCGTGTCATCAGTGTGTGGGAAAAATCAAAGGATGAGCTCGCGAAGATCATTCTTGGGATATTCCCGAAGGACAATTCCATCTACCAGATCGTGGATTCCAAATCCCGCGGTTCGTGGTCACAGCCAATCCAGATGATGGGTATGAAAGGACTCGTGCAGAACCCGAAAGGAGAGACCATCGAACTTCCTATTAAATCTTCATTAAAAGAAGGACTTTCGGTGTTGGAATACTTCATCGCCACCCACGGCGCGCGCAAAGGAACGACCGACACGGCTTTGAAAACCGCGCAGGCCGGTTACCTTACCCGTCGCTTGGTGGACGTTTCGCAGGACCTCACGATCCGCGAAGAGGATTGCCGCACGAAAGAGGGATTGGAGATCCTGCGCAGCGATGGCAAGGAGTTCAATCACAGCTTTGCTTCCAAGTTGTTCTCCCGCACCGCGCTCGTGGATGTGAAGGTGGGCAACAAGATCCTCGTCCACGCGAACGAGGTGATCAATCGCGACACCGCCGATGAGATCGAGGCATCCAAGCTCGACTCCGTGATCGTGCGCTCGCCGATCTCGTGCAAGACCTTCTATGGAATCTGCGCAAAGTGCTACGGCTACGACCTCAGCATCAACGAACTCGTGAAGTACGGCACCGCGGTCGGCGTCATCGCCGCCCAGTCCATCGGCGAGCCGGGGACACAGCTGACGATGCGTACCTTCCACCAGGGAGGCGCCGCCGGCGCGGACATCACGCACGGTCTGCCGCGCGTTGAGGAAATCTTCGAGACCCGCGCGCCGAAGGGCCGCGCGATCCTCGCGCCGTTCGACGGGACGATCGACAAGATCGAAGAGCGCGGCACTTTGAAAGTGATGCGCTTCATCTCCGAGAACAAGAAAGCAAAGGCGCAGGAGATCAGCGTCTCGCGTGGCACCGTCCTCTTTGCGAAGGCAGGGGATAAAGTTACGAAAGGCGACCAGCTCTCCGAAGGAAACCTCGACATCCACGAGCTTTTCGAACACAAGGGCATGGGTGCCGTTGGCCGCTACATCGTGAATGAAGTGCAAAGGATCTATCTCTCGGAAGGTGCTTCCATCAACAACAAGCACATCGAAATGATCGTGAAGCAGATGTTCTCGCGCGTAAAGATCTCCGACGGCGGCGATGCGGATGATTTCGTAATGGGCGAGATCGTTGAAAAGTCCAAGTTCTTGGAGGTGAACAAAGATCTCAAGAAAGCCGGCAAGAAGCAGGCGAAGGCGGAGGAAGTGTTGCTCGGCATCACCCGCATCGCGCTCTCGGCGGAATCATTCCTTTCCGCAGCGTCCTTCCAGGATACCTCCCGCGTGCTCGTCAAAGCCGCGATCGAGGGCAAGATCGACAAGCTGCGCGGCCTCAAGGAGAACGTCATCATCGGCCGGTTGATCCCTGCCGGAAAGCGCGATCTTCCTGCGGACGAAATGCTCCACGAGTCGGACGTGGCCGAAGAGGAGGAAGCGGCGGTGGAAACTAGTAAGTAGTAATGGATTACTGGCCGCCGGCTGGACTTTTCCAGCCGGCTCGGCTAGAATAGGGAACTATGACCAACGAAGAAAAGGACAGAAAGGAATACGAACTCGCTTTGCTTTTGAAGGGCGAGGAGGATTTGGCAGCCGTGCTCAAGCTCGCCGGCCAGCATAACGCCGAGGGCATCTCGGAGCCGCGCGCCAAGCGGTTGCAGCTCTCGTACGAGATCAAGAAGCATACCGAAGCGGTGTTCGTTTACTTTACCTTCAAAGCGTTCGGTGATGATATCAAAGCTTTTGAGCACGATCTCAACACCCACGCCGCCGTGCTCCGCTTCATGGTGATTGCTTCGCCGGCTCCGGCGGAGCGCACCGCAAGCTCGGCCATGCCGCCTCGCGAAGAGCGCCGCCCACGAAGCTCGACTCCGTATTCCGCTCCCGCTGTACCCGCAGAGGCCCCGCGTCCGGCTCCTTCCAAGCCTCTTAGCAATGAAGCGTTAGAGAAGAAGATCGAAGAGATTCTGCAGTAAGGATAAATAAAAAGACCCAGTACTGGGTCTTTTTATTTATTACACGGTGAAAGGCACCGCGCCACCCTGACAGCTGTAGTATCCATAATACGCGCGTTGTTATGGATGTCAATTCGGTATCAATGGTGGACCGCCGGAGAATCGAGCTCCGAACTGCCAACTGTCAGGGTGGCCGTGATACCCTTTCACCAACGGCCCCCAATGACTGATGGAGCGTAGCACATGGCTGATTAAATCCCTGTTAACTCGTATCGCCAAAATGAGGGCGTAGGCATGCTATTTGAAAGGTGTCTCGGAAGCGCGAAGGCGCTGAGAGCCAAGGCGGCCGGTCAGCAGACCGGAACGCCGTCCTTTCAAATAGCATGCCTACGCCTGATTTCCTTTAAGAGAGTTTTAATGTACGATGTGCTAGTATAGGGGTAAATAAATTAACACCATAACAAAACATGGATTTAAATAAGGTTCTCTTGGTGGGACGGGTGACGGCGGATCCGCAGGTGCGGTCTACCCCGGGCGGTCAGTCGGTCACGACGATTGGCGTCGCCACAAACCGCACGTGGACGGATAAACAGGGCCAGAAGCAGGAACAGGCCGAGTTTCACAACGTCGTCCTCTGGGGCAGGACCGCAGAGATCGCGGGGCAGTACCTTACGAAGGGCGCGATGGTGCTGATCGAAGGACGATTGCAGACCCGCAGCTGGACGGACAAACAGGGTCAGCAGCGCAAGACGACGGAGATCATGGCAGAACGCATGCAGCTTGGCCCGCGCGCCGCGAACGCGGGTGGAGGAGGACAGGGTGGTGGCCGGAGCTTCGGCTCGGGCGTATCATCTTCGCCCGCGCAGGGCGGTGACTCCGATGCGGTTCCGTCACTCGACGAGATTCCGGTGATCAATTTGGAAGAAGACGAGATTAAGCCAGAGGACATTCCGTTCTAGTTCGCCACTTGATTAAATAGTTATTTCGGGCTACTATATTCCCTATGGCAAAGAAAGTAAAGACAGTGTTAAAACTTCAGCTTCCCGCTGGCGGAGCCAATCCTGCGCCTCCGGTCGGCACCGCGCTCGGTCCTCAGGGCATCAACATCCAGGACTTCTGCAAGCAGTTCAATGAGGCCACAAAGGATATGAAGGGCGATGTCGTTCCGGCGGAGATCACGATCTTCGAAGACCGCACGTTCAGTTTCATCCTGAAGACGCCGCCGGCGTCGGCGTTGCTTAAGCAGGCCGCCGGCATCGAGAAGGGCGCTGCGAATCCGCTCACGGGCAAAGTGGGCAAGGTGACGAAAGCCGATATCCGGAAGATCGCCGAGCGCAAACTTCCTGATCTGAACACCGACAACTTGGAAGCCGCGGAGAAGATCATCGCGGGCACCGCTCGCAATATGGGGATCACGATTGAGGGATAACGATAATAAAAAGACCGGCTCGCGCCGGTCTTTTGAAAAAATGCAGATATGTCTCATCCATAGTCAGGCGATGCGTTACGAGGAGCCCAATGTTCCATCGCCCGAAATGAGGATGGTCGGATATGCGGCACGCGAGCTTTTCAGAAAAAAGAAGGCCGATCTATTTTTGCTCGTGGTGAACACGGCGATCCGGGGATATTGGGAGAATGAAATTTCATCGGCGTTCCTGCGAACGCTGGGGATCCCTGCGGAGGCGATTGTCTCACGGCCATCCGCCGATACCACCGACGGCGAGTTTGAGGTGTTCAAAAAATATATGTCCGAGGAACATCCCGGCGATGACGCCTCCGTGATCGCCATCGAGGCCAAGAAGCAGCGAATGGAGTTGATCGCCACGCGCTCAGATTTTCATCCCCACATATATTACGCGGAAGACCTTGCCGCCGGCGCGGATGATCCGAACGTGGCGAGTGAAGTGGATCAATGGCGAAGATCATTCCGGCACACGGAGATGCGGATCCGCTTGGGGATCATCCCGCTGCTTTTTATGCGGATCGATCCCGACGCAAAAATCGCTCGTTACATCGCAAAGATGACGCGCCACCAAGGATAAAGATCTAGCTAAGCCGCGCTTTTACTAACCACAATACTTTATCAAACACTTCCTGCTCGGTGAGCGACGTGGTGTCGAGCACGAAGTCGTATTGCTTGGGGTCGAGATGGTTTTCGATAGCATAGAGCATCTTGTATCGCTCGCGTTCCATTTTTTCCCGCTCGGTGGTGGCGATCGTAACCTCATCTGCGGTCTTGCCGACATTCTCTTTTTTCTCTCCCACCCTTTCCGCTCCAACAACAGGACTCACGGTAAGGAGGATATTGAAGACTTTGAAGGGGCTGCTCTTTGCAAAATACCACGCGACGCGGCCCTGCACGATGAGATCGTCCTTCTCCCGCATCATCGTCGCCTGGCGCTGGTCCACTTCCTGTTCCACTGCTGGATCGTCTTTAAGCTGCGCGTAGAACTGTTCTATCGTAAGGTTCTTTTCGGCCGCCATGTCGCGGAAAATGCCGCCGACATAGAGCTGGGCGTAATGGAGTTCGTTCGCTAAATTATTTGCGAGCGTGGTCTTGCCCGCCCCGAGATTTCCGCCGATCGTTATTATCATTGATTATAGTTGAGATGTGAGCCGTTTTCGGCTAATATAAGTATACATTATGAGCGATTATCATCCTACCATCGGTCTTGAGGTGCACGCGGAATTGAAGACGCGGACCAAGATGTTCTGCGATTCGCTGAGCGACCCGGACGAGAAGCACCCGAACGTGAATGTATGCCCGGTCTGTATGGGTCATCCGGGAACATTGCCGGTGCCGAACCGCAAAGCCATTGAGCATGTTGTCAAAGTGGGGCTCGCGCTCGGCGGGGCGGCGAATGCGCGCTCGCGCTTCGATCGCAAAAATTATTTCTATCCCGACCTTCCGAAGGCATATCAAATTTCACAATCCGGCCAGCCACTCGTGGTGGGCGGAACGTTGAAGGGCGTGAAGATCAATCATATCCATTTGGAGGAAGACGCCGGCAAGCTGATGCATGACGATGCGGGCGCCAATGGGAGTAGCAGCACGCTCGTGGACTATAACCGCGCGAGCGTGCCATTGATGGAACTCGTGACCGAGCCGGACATCCACACCGCGGAGGACGCCGTGGCATTTATGAAAGAGCTGCAGCTCGTACTGCGCTATCTCGGAGTGTCCGACGCTGACCTTGAGCGCGGCCAGATGCGCGCCGACGCGAACATCTCGATCTCGCCGGACCCGGCGGTGCTCGGCACGCGCGCGGAGGTAAAGAATTTGAATTCGTTCAACTCGGTGTTCCAGGCGATCAACTACGAGATCAAGCGCCAGACGGAAATTTTGGATAAGGGCGAGACGGTCCATCAGGAGACGCGTGGCTGGGATGACGCAAAACAGAAGAGTGTGGCGCAGCGGTCAAAAGAGGAGGCGCAGGATTATCGTTATTTTCCGGAGCCGGACATCCCGCCGTTCGAGACGGCGGTGCTCGGGCTGGAAGAGCTTCGGGATTCTATCCCGGAGTTGCCCGCAGAAAAGCGCGCGCGGTTCGTAAAGGAATATGCGTTGGATGCAAAGGCGGCTGAAGCGCTTGCGGGCGATATCGCGCTCGCAAATTATTTCGAGGAGGCGGTGTCGGAGTTCCGTGAGGAGATTCCGGATGGCAGTATCGCCACCGTCTACAATTATCTGACGAGCGATCTGCGGGGGATGATGAACGAAACTGGCTTGGTATTTGCGGACGTCAAAGTGCGCCCGGAACATCTTGCCGCACTCGCGGTGCTTATTGATCAGAAGAAGATCACGAGTCGGCAGGCGAAGGATATGCTCGCCAAGATGTTCGAGACCGGCGCCGATCCCGAGGAGATCATGAAGAGTGAGAATATCGGCATCGGCGATGCGGATGAAGTGGAGGCGGTGGTGCTCGCGGTCATCGCCGAGCATGGCACCGCGGTCGCGGATTACAAGAAAGGGAAGACGGCGAGCTTACAGTTCCTCATCGGCAAGGCAATGGCCCAGCTCAAAGGCCGGGCACGGCCGGACATGTTGCGGGAGATATTCGAGAAGAACCTGGCGTAGGTGGGCATACTCTTGACGGGTTATTAAATTTGCGTAAAATATATATCAGCAGCTTGTCTTTTAGTTCTTTTATGTGGAGATGGCCTTTTGTGAAAGGAGGGACGAAGTCGTTCGTTTTTCAAGGGGTCTTCTCCACTCGTTCGGTCTAGGAATCAAAGGGAAAACCCAGGAGGTTGTCTATGCACGTCTCTGCGGATACTTCGCACCATTCGCAACCACATATTCTTCCGTCTTCCGAGGAATGCGGCATGAATTATGTCTGCCAGTACTGTTACCAACCACTCCGTATACTCGACGGCATTTCTAGTGTTGGGATATGTCAAACATTCAAGTGTCCCGGACACAACAAGCGGAGCTGCATCGAGTATCCTGCGCTACGGCACACTCCGTGCGGCGGTGCAAGGTTCCATCGTGATGGGAACGGTGGCTCCGGCCGACGCTGCGAGTGCGATCGAAGCTTTGAGCTCCCGCTGCTTCCAACCCAGCTTCTGAAGTGGATTCCCACGGAATCCGAACCTCAATTTCCGGTTCCTTTACTGGAGGCAGCCACACAATCGTAGACGATGGCTTTACTCTCCTTGCCGATTTACACAGGTGACGTCTTTTACAGACGGTCGCCTGTTTTTATTTTAGAAGATCTTTAACCAGCGTTGATGCTTCTTCAGTGCTCGCCACCCAGTATGTCGGCTTATATTTCTTGAACCATGTGACCTGCCGCTTCGCGTAGTGCCACGTGTTCAGTTTGATCGCCGCTGCGGCATCTTCGATGGATAGTCCACCGTTCAGGTGGTCAATGATCTCCCGATACCCGATCGCGTTGAACGCGGGCACACTGGAGCCATATTTTTTCATAAGCGTTTTTACTTCATCAACGAATCCGGCGTGGAACATTTCGTCTACACGCCGGTCAATGCGTTCGCGCAAAATTCCGGGCGGGGGATTGAGGCCGAGTACGAGGGTATTGAAGAGCGGTGGGCTTTTGGTGCGCTGAGCGGTGAACGGCGCGCCGCTTGCGAGCGCGACCTCGAGCGCGCGCACGACACGGCGGGGATTTTTCGGGTCTACCACTTGCGCCGCATCCGGATCAAGCGCGACCAATCGTTTGAATGTGGCATCGAGTCCCTCCCGCGCGATGTCCCGCTCTATTTCCGCGCGCAGCTCGGGGTGGGCCGGCGTTTTTGGAATATCAAGATTTTCCACCACCGCGCGCACATACAGACCGGTCCCACCGACGAGGAATGGTACCTTACCGCGCGCGATGATGTCGTCGATAGCCGCAACGGCATCGTGCTGATACTCCGCCACGGCGTAATCCTCGTCGGGATCTTTTATATCGATAAGGTGATGGGGGATCGCACGACACTCGGCTTCGCTCGGCTTCGCGGTGCCGATGTCCATGCCGCGATAGAGCTGCCGTGAGTCAGCGGAGACGATCTCGCCGCCGAATTTTTGGGCAAGCGCGATCGCGAGGGTGGTCTTGCCGCTTGCGGTGGGGCCGACGATGGCGATGAGGCGGGGGTTAATTGACATTTTAACCATTATATAGTATCTTGAGAGCAGGAGGTGCCAGATGATTGAGCTATCTCAACACCTGTCCCAGCTGTTTCAACATCATCCGTGCTTTCTCTGGCTGCCTTGGATCTTTGGATTCGTTATGCTGGTCCTTGTCGCCGCGCTTATCCTTGCGTTAATAGTGTTCATCATCATCGGCTTGATCGTGGACAGCCGTCGATGGTTGCCGCCCAATCCGAATTCCCGCTGGATGGCGGCTGAACCAAAAGGCTAAAGGATCTTCAAGGAAGGCGACATAAAAAGGCTCGTGCGATCTCTATTGCATCAGGGCCTTTTCTTTTATTTCTTCCCCAATTTTTTCCACAAAATCTTTGACCGAGACCTCTTTTTCATCGCCTTTGCGATCGCGTACGTTGACCGTCTTGTTCGCCTCTTCTTTTTCTCCGACGACGAGCAGATAGGGGATCTTCATCAGCTCCGCCGCGCGGATGCGCTTACCGAGCGATTCGTCGGCCTCGGAAAATTCCACGCGAATGCCCGCGGCTTCGAGCGCCGCATACACGCTGTGTCCGTACTCCGAAAATTTCTCGCCGACCGGGATGACCGTCGCCTGCACCGGCGCGAGCCAGACGGGAAACGCGCCCGCGAAGTGCTCGATGATCACCGAGAGGAATCGCTCAATGGAGCCCATGATTGCGGCGTGGATCATCACGATCCGTTCGTGCTCGCCGTTCTCATTTATGCAAAAAAGATCGAATCGCTCCGGCTGATTCATGTCGAGCTGGATCGTGGCGATCTGCACCGAGCGTCCGATCGCATCCTTTCCCATGAAGTCGATCTTTGGGCCGTAGAGCGCCGCTTCACCGGGTGCTTCAATCGCCTCCGCGCCGTGCTCCTTCACGAGCTGGCGCAAATGGTCTTCGGCGCTGCGCCACACCTCCGGCGTGCCAAGATACTTTTCCGGATGCGCGGGATCGTGGAGCGAGAGGCGGATGGAAAGTTCGAAGCCGAACGCGCCGTAGAATTCCGTGACGATATCCCAGATCTTGAATATCTCATCTTTGATCTGCGAAGTGCGACAGAACACGTGCGCGTCGTCCTGGGTGATCGCGAGCACGCGCGAAAGCCCGGCGAGTTCGCCCGACTGTTCGTCGCGATACACTTTTGTGGTGTTCGCGTAGCGCTGGGGGAGTTCGCGATAGCTCCACTGCTTGCGCGCGTAGATCTGCGTGTGGTGCGGGCAGTTCATCGGCTTCATCGCGTAGAGATGTCCTTCGCGCGTTTCTATTTTAAAGAGCTCGTCCTTGAATTTATCCCAGTGGCCGCTCTTTTCGTAGAGGTCTTTTTTGGTGATGTGCGGGATGTCCACCTGGAGGTATCCGCGCTTCTTACGGAGCGACCAGACGAAATCGTCAAGTAAGTTTCGTACCGTCGTGCCCTTCGGCGTCCATAGTGGAAGACCCGGGCCGACGAGTTCGGAGAAGGTAAAGAGATCGAGCTTGGGGCCGAGCACCTTGTGGTCCCGCTTCTTAGCCTCCTCAAGCATTTTTTCATAATCTTTTAACTTCTCCTTACTTTCGAACGCCAGGCCATAGATGCGCTGGAGCTGCTGGTTCTTCTCGTCGCCACGCCAGTAAGCGCCCGCGATCTTATCCAACTTGAAGCCGTCGGCGGGGATCTCGGAAGTATTTTCCACGTGGCCGCCGCGGCAGAGGTCCATAAAGATGTCGCCGGTCTCGTAGACGGTCAATTTCTTTCCATCGGTCGCAAATTCATTTATTAAATCCAGCTTAAACGGCTGATGTGCAAAAAGCTTCTTTGCCTCTGCGGGCGACACTTCCCGGCCTGTGAACGGCAGCTTCTTGTTGATGAGCGAACGCATCGTCTTCTCGAGCGTCTTCAGGTCGTCGGGCGTCACGGCGCGGGGGAGCAGGAAGTCGTAGTAGAACCCGTTCTCGACGGTTGGCCCGATGCCGAGCTTGGCGTCGGGGAATTCCTTCAGCACCGCTGCCGCGAGCAAGTGCGCGAGCGAGTGCCGGATCTGGTCGAGATGCTCCGGCGGGTTGTCGTGGGCCATAAATTCGATTATAGGCCAATAGCATTGAATTTTCCAGCCTTTGGGATAGAATAAGCGTAATGCTCGACATCAAGTTCATCCGCGAGAACGCGGCAGAAATAAAAGACGCGGCGAAGAAAAAGAACCTGGACCCGAAGGTCATTGATGAGCTTTTGGATGTTGACGCGAAGCGACGCGAGTTGATGACGTCCTCCGAAGCGCTCCGCGCGGAGCAAAAGAAGACGCAGGACCGCGAAGCGGGCGCCGAGCTCAAAGAGCAATTCAAAGAGCAGGAAGAAAAATTGAAGCCACTCGAGAAGCAGTTCAATGAGCTGATGGTGCGCGTGCCGAACATCATTTCGCCGGATGTGCCGGTGGGAAAAGACGAGAGTGAGAACAAAGAAGTGTTTCATTGGGGCGAACCCAAGAAATTCGACTTTGCGCCGAAAGATCATATGGCGCTTGGCAAAGATCTCGACATTTTGGATTTTGAAAAGGGCACAAAAATTGGCGGTTTCCGCGGATATTATTTAAAGAACGAAGGAGTGCTGCTCGTGATGGGTATCATGATGTACGCGATCAATAATATGGTGGAGAAGGGATTCAAGCCGATGATTCCGCCGACGCTCGTGAAGGAGTTCGCGCTCTTCGGCACGGGATATTTCAAGGGCACTGAGTATGATCCGGAAGTTGATGAGATCTATGAGATCGCGACGAGTGATAAAGAGGTCGATGGTAAGATGAGTGCCGAAAAGAAATTTTTGGTCGGAACATCCGAGCCGTCACTCCTCGCATACTATTCGGATGAGGTATTAAAGAGCGAAGACCTCCCGATAAAAAATGCCGGCTACAGCCAGTGCTATCGCAGCGAGATCGGCAGTTACGGCAAGGATGTGAAGGGCATGTACCGCGTGCACGAATTCATGAAGGTGGAACAGGTGGTGCTCGCGGAGGCGGACATCGAGGCCGCGAACAAATTGCAGGACGAAATGGTGGCGATCTCCGGCGAGATGCATGAGGAGCTCGGTTTGCCCTACCGGCGGTTGCTCATTTGCACCGGCGACCTCGGCGCGGGCAAGTATAAACAGTACGACACGGAGGCGTGGCTTCCGGGGATGAACCGCTGGGCCGAAACCGGCTCAGCGAGCAATTTCCTCGACTGGCAATCGCGCCGCCTGAACGTCAAATATACCGATGCGAAGACGGGCGAGAAGAAATATGTCTATATGTTGAACAACACGGCGTTGCCGAGTCCGCGCATCCTCATCGCTATTTTGGAAAATTACCAGACGAAAGACGGGAAAGTGGCAGTGCCGGAGGTGTTGCAAAAGTACGTGGGGAAAAAGGTGATCGGGTAGGGCGGAGTGGTATCATTGAGTCATGCAGATCGCGCCGTACATTTCTGATCGCAAAAAGAGGCGCAAGCGCATCCGCGCGTATCTCTTTACCGCGCTCGGACTGATCGTCCTCTACGGGATATTCTTCGTCACGCAGTGGTTCATCTTCCACTCGCCGGTGTTCCGCGTGGATAGTGTTGTGGTGCAGGGCAACAGCGCGGTTGCGAGCGCGGATGTTGTCGCGCTCGTCGAGTCGGCCGCGATGCCGAGCCACCATCTGTTCGGTGCCGCCGCCACGTTCGGCAACATGCTGCTCTGGCCCGACGTCATCCCGCAAAACGATCTGCGTATGATCCCGCAGCTCGCGACCGCGACCGTTTCAAAGGATTATTTCTCGCATACCGTCACGATCACCGTCACCGAACGCTCGCCGTTCGGTATCTGGTGTTTTTCAGGAGCACCAGCAGGCGTGGGCGCGGCGGGAACGTCCACCGCGAGCGCTATCGGCGGCCCGAACGCGCCGTGCTATTGGTTTGATAACACCGGCACGATATTCGAAAAGGCGGGCGAGACGCAGGGTGATCTGGTGTTCGTCGTCTATGACAGCGCGCAAGCGCCACGCGGATTGGACGAAGAGGTGCTGTCGACCGAATTCCTGACCAATTTTATTTCCATCATGAACGTGCTGAAGGGAAGCGGGCTTGGGGTACGGGCGATCGAATTGAACAATCTCTCGCTTGAAGAGGTTGATGTGGTGACGGCGAACGGGCCCGAGATCTATTTTAGCTTACAATTCCCCGCGGACGAATATTTGCCCGTCATCCAGAAACTGATGCTTCAATCCAACTTTGATAAGTTGCAATACATTGATTGCAGAACCCAAAATCGACTGTTCTATAAGTGATAGATGAAGATCGAAGTTCCCGCCCGGGCGTCGGGCGTCGGCACGTTGCCCATGTCGCCGCCGAGCCAGGTGCTGGTCGTATCGGCGGGCGGGCGCAGTGTGGTGAGCCACGAATACGTATCCGACGCGTTGCGCGTGTTGCCGGGCGCGAGCGGCTGGGTGGCGAGTTCGAGCGTGTTCACCGAGACGGCGAGCCAGTGAATGCCGTGATCGGCGGGATCGCCCATCAATGATGACCATGGCACCGCTTTCGCGCCGAGATAATATTCCGGATCACCGCCGCCGAAATAATCCACCGCGATCTCATTCACCTGCGGATTGGCGTTGACCCATGACTGCAGGCGCAAAAGATCCTGCCCCCAATCGTAGTTGGAATCGTCCACGAAGTGATAGCCGCCCGCTACGCCACCGCCGAACTCGTTGAAGTAGGAAAGGAAGTACGGCGCGGCGAAGAATGTCTCGAGCGTGAGCCACGCAAGGAGTAGGATAAGGAAAATATATTTCGCAATAGATGTCGCGAACGACCGTGCCGCCGACGTGAACATTTCCGCCAATCCCGCAGTGCTCAGATTCAGGCGCATGATCCATTGCTT
>DATCDU010000033.1:0-29398 GCA_036510525.1 Minisyncoccota bacterium | reverse complement strand
GGGCAAAACAAAGACCCTGACCAGCCGTATCATCCACTTAATAGAGGCGGGGACGCCGGCGGAGCGGATCTGCGCCATCACTTTTACTAATAAAGCCGCTAAAGAGATGGCCCGGCGGGTCAATAGGGCGGGTCCGTTCATTGGGACATTCCATTCCTTGGGGGCAAAGATCCTTCGGAAAGAATGCCGATTGGCCGGCCGGGATCCCAATTTTGGTATTTTTGACGATCACGACTCTTTTGACCTGATCAAAAAAGCGGTCAAGGCCGTCCTGCCACCGAAGAAAGACGACGAGGACGATGGCATCCTGGCGAAGAAGAACAAAAAAGACACGCCTGTCTATTTTGCCAAGAAGATTTCCGAGCTGAAGAATCTTGGAAAGCTCTTGCCCGAAACGCGGCCATCGCCGCCAGAGAAGGAAGCGCAAGTCCGCCGCGTGTTCGAAAAATATGAAGCGGCGCTCGAGCGCAATAACGCGTTCGACTTTGACGACCTTATTGAAAAAACCGTTGCAATATTAAAAAACAATCCCGCGGTATTGAAAAAATACCAGCATATGTTCGACGCCATCCTCGTGGACGAATACCAGGACATCAATCCAAAACAATATGAGCTCGTTTCATTGCTGGCAGGCGAGCATCGGAACCTGAGCGTAGTAGGGGATGATGAGCAGACGATATACAGCTGGCGCTATGCGGACATAAAAACATTTTTGAACTTCGATAAGGAATGGAAGGGTGCGAGCGTCCATTTTTTGGAAGAGAACTATCGTTCGACCGGGATCATCATTCGGGCGGCGGCGGGCGTGGCGAAACATAATCGCTTTCGCACGCCGAAAAATCTTTGGACGCAAAATCCGGATGGCGATCCCATTGTGCTCTTCGAGGCATGGGGCGAGAACGAGGAGGCAGAATGGATCGCCCAGCAAATTTATTCTTTGCGCGCTCGCGATAAGAATGCGGATATCGGAATTCTTTACCGCACAAACGCTCAGTCGCGCGCGATCGAGCAAGCGCTCATCCGGAACAATATTCCGTACCGCATTTTCGGTGGATTGAAGTTCTACGAGCGGCGCGAAATAAAAGATGCGGTATCCGCGCTACGCTATATTTCAAATGCGAAGGACGAGCCGGCACGTGAGCGATTGGAAAAAAATCTTACGAAACGCCGCTTTGCGGAATTTAAAAATAGAGTGGCAGAGCTTCAAGATCCGGCGAAGTTGACGATCGGAAAGATCGCGCCACTTGCCGCGCTAAAATTATTTTTGGAAACGTTCGGCTACTTCGAATATCTCGAATCGAACTTTACGAACTCTGATGAGCGCGAGGAGAACATCGCCGAGCTCATCACATTCGCCACCGACTTCACCAACCTTGATGAATTACTTGAGCGATTGAGCCTTCTGCAGGCCGCGGACGAGATAGGGAATAAGCCCGTTGATGGGCGGGAGATCAACTTGATGACTATTCACCTGGCGAAAGGGCTCGAGTTTGACTCCGTTTTTATTGCTGGCGTGGCCGAGGGGTTTTTGCCGCACGGCCGGTCGCTTGATGACGAGAATGCGCTCGAAGAAGAAAGGCGTTTAATGTACGTCGCGATGACGCGCGCGCGGAAAAATCTCTATCTCAGTTTCTATGGAATTCCGTCGCGCTTCGTGAATGAGATCCCTGAGGATTGTATTGTGATGGCGCAGGGGGAAGGCGATGGCGGATCGGATAGGAAATTGAAGGATTCGCAATGGCGCGATTACGGCGACGAAAGCGACTTCGAAGAAAATAATATTTCAATCGACTGACATGCAAAAACTCGGCCAACATTTTTTGCGTAATGCGGCGATCAACCAAAAGATCGTGGCGGCGCTTGCGCTTGCGAAGGGTGATCACATTATTGAGATCGGACCCGGCCACGGCGAGCTCACCGTGCCGCTCGCGCGGACGGCACAAGATAACCACCGTGAGATTGTGTGCATAGAAAAAGATCACTCGCTGATAGAGGGATTGGAACTTCTGGCGATAAAAGAAAGAACTGCGGCAGTAATAAAAATAGTGGAGGGCGACGCACTCAAATTATTGCCGGACCTCATGACGGCTAAGAGCAAGATCGTCGGCAATATTCCCTATTACATCACCGGAAAACTATTCCGTATCATGAGCGAGGCCGACCAGCGACCGGAGCGCGCAGTGCTGCTCATACAAAAGGAAGTGGCAGAGCGCCTCTGCGCCGTGCCTCCAGCGATGAACCGGCTTGCCGCAAGTGTCCAATTTTGGGCAGAACCGGAGCTTCTCGCCGTAGTTCCCCGAAAGGATTTTTTTCCGCCGCCGGAGGTGGATTCCGCGGCCATCATCCTGAAAAATAGAGTGGCAACGCGGCCATCGATCGACCCGGCGCTCTATTATAGAGCGGTGCGGGCCATTTTTGCCCAGCCGCGAAAGACGATCCTAAACAACTTGTCGGCGATCGCAAAAAATGACTCCTCAAAAGAGGATATTGCGAAGACCATGAAGGCGATCGGCGTCGACCCTGGCGCGCGACCACAAGACCTTGATATTGACGCGATCATCGCCATTGCGAAGGCCCCGTTGTGGGGATAACTCTCGTAGCAGGCGTTTTCTTTTGGGGCTATAATCTATATTAATGATAGATGTCAAGAAGTTGATCACGGGGTTCCTCATTCTGGCCACCGCTGCCACCTGCTCCGGCATCATCTTTTCCTTCGTCAACTTCGCACCGAGTGCGACGGCGAACGCGGCTCCGCAAGTGACCATTGGCGGCGGAAATGTTGCTGCGGATGAGAACGCATTCCTGCCAACCGAGGACCAGGTGCAACAGGTGGCCCAGGAACTTGAACCCGAACTCGCTTCATCCTCGATGATGGTGACTTCCACCGATCCGAGCAATCTCACTGAAGATCTCGCAACGGGATTCGTTAATGGTATCGTTGATGCGAATCCGACAGGTCCCACCGGCACCGACTCCGATGGAAACCCTACCTTTAACACCCCCGATATGTCAGCGGTCGGCTTGAGCGTCGCGGATGAAGCCCAAAACGTTTCGATCCCTAATTGGAACGTTGAAGCGGCGGCGATTCCCGTGGCGACGATCAGCACTTCCAGTGCGGCCGCGTTGACCAATTACGGCAACGATGTGTACAACACCCTAAACAACCACCTTTCTGATAATGCGCGGGTACAGTCCATTGTGACTGAGGATCCGACGAGCGGGGTGAGTGCGGACGAACTGGCCTATGTGGAATCACAGGTGCAGGGAACACTGCAGGATATTTCCTCACTGAAAGTACCCACGCCGGCAGTAGCATATCAAAAAAGTCTTTTGACGTATCTCGTATATGAAAAAAATATGGCGGATCTTAATGCGCTCGCCCAAACCGATCCGGTAAAAGCCTCTCTCATCTTCCAGGGTGAACAGCAAAATTTCACCGCTGCGCAGCAGGATCTCCTGAACAAAGCGCAGGCACTCCAACAAAACAGTTTGTCGCTCGAGCAAATACCGGTGCCCCAAAAACAGCGCGGCAATATACTTTTATCGTTCGTCACTGAGACCTTCGGCATCCCCAAAGCTCAAGCGCTCCTCCCCGTGTTTGACCCCGTCACATGGGGATTGATAACATCGAATCAATTACAGACTATCGGCCAGCAGGTTCTTGCGATCCTCAAGAACACGTTGCTGCAAATCCTCAAGAATACGCTCGTCGCGATCATCCAGCGGAAGGTCTTGGCGTGGGTGCAGGGCAGCGGCGCGCCGCGATTCATCACCAACTGGGGGACGACGCTCGTAAACGCGGCGCAGACGACGGCGATCAACGCCATCAACAGCGATATCACTTCGGGTTGTGTATATTCAGCATTCGCTCCAAAGGTATCTATAACTTTGAAGGCGTTCTACACGCCGTCGAACGGTAGTGCGTGCGCAAATGCATTTGCCGCTTCGCTCGGAGCAAACAGTTTCCAACAGTTTTATAATCATTTTTCGTACGGTGGCTTCGTGGCATTTGGAGCAAGCACGCTCCCCAGCGGCAATCTTGATGCAACGCAGTTCTTCGAAGCCCAAAAAACCGATCTCTCCTATCATAACCAACAGGCGGCGAGCAATCTCCAGACCCAGACCGGTCAAGGATTCACTGGGGACCAATATTGTACCGATGGCAGTAATCCCAAAGGGAGCACTATGGCTTGTCAGACATCGAATGGCGGCCAGTATGTTATGCCTACAACTGGATGCGCGGCGGGCGATACACAGGTCACCGTTTCGAATGGCGGCCTCTGCGCAAATGGATTGCAGCCCATCGTCCAAACCCCTTCCGCCGTCACCGCCTTCACCCTCAATACCGCAGGAGGAGCGACCACTCAGCAGATCACCGCAGCAAACGATATCATCGGCCTTCTTAATTCGGTCCTCAGCTCACTGATGCTTGGCTTGGCGAATGCGGCGGTGAATGCCGCCGGACAAGTGGTGAACCAAACACTTCAGGGAATAAACCCAGCGGGCATCACCTCCGGCACCAATATCTCGGGCGTCAGCACTTCGTCTGTCACGGCAATCTCCAACTCCAACAGCCCCATTTCAACCATCGCTCTCGCGTGCAATCCTCTCTCGCAAACGCTCGCATCCCCGACGCAAGCGACGTCAACGGCGACGAGCACTCCTGGATCACTTACCGCAACCAGTACCTCCCCTGCGAGTTTGTCGGCAACGGGAGGGACGCTTGATGCGGATGATAACCCGCCGGTCTATTACTGGTCCGATACTAATGGCGTCACAAGTACTGGTGCGTTCTTCTCCGATACGTTCAATACTCCCGGGACCTACACCATCACCTTGACCGATTCTACTGGCGATGCGCCGGCTACCTGCGCCGTCATCCAACAATAACGCTCCGCCATGGCACATAAAAAAAATTACAAGAAGATAATCGTCATCGTGGCGGCGATGTTACTGCTTTTGGGAATGGCACGGACAAATATAGTTTTGGCACAAAGCGCGCCCGCTGCTGCCCCTCCAACGGTCCAAACCCCAAGCACTTTTAGCTGTGCTACGTCGCTGGCCACTTGCAGCGTCTTCTACGTCGCGCTCACGGTGAACGGTTTTATGGCGGTATTGATCAGTTTGGGGGCATTTCTGGTTCGCTTAGGTCTTCAGTTCAACGATAATGTTTTCAACTCTCCCGCGGTACTCACGGGTTTTTCGATTTCTCTCGCAATTGCGAACCTTGGATTTGTCCTCGGCATCATCGTCATCGCCATTGCTACGATCATAAGAAACCAAACTTATGGGATAAAACAGCTTCTGTGGAAGTTGGTCTTTATGGCCATCTTGGTGAATTTCGGCCTCGTCATCACGGCACCGATTGTAGGATTCGCGAGTGATATGAGCAATTATTTCATAAACGCCACGAGTCCGGGGTCTGGGGGTGTTGCCGGGGACGAAGGATATGCCACTGCTATCACAGGCGCCTTCGCTCCGCAACTATTTGTGCCTGGAGCTTCGCAGGCGCAGGTACAACAGGCGGGGCAGGCGGGGGGATCAGCAATTGCCTCATGTGCCACCATCCTGAGCGGGGGGGCGGCGGCATTGTGCGAACAAGCGGCACAACTGGTCGCTCAGGCCACGCAAAACACATCGCCTCAACAATCAACCGATACGTTTTGGCAAGAAACGATGGCGATGTTTTTTGATGCCATCTTTTCTGGTCTTATCGCTTTTACATTCCTCTGTCTGGCCGTCCTTCTTCTTATTCGCTATCTTATGCTCGGCGGATTGCTCATCGTGCTTCCACTCGCCTGGCTCACATTCGTCTTCCCCAAATTTGATAGTAGTTATAGCCAGTGGTGGAATACTTTTATTAAATGGGTGTTCTTCCCACCACTCGCTCTCTTTTTCATATATCTTGCCATCATCACTGCCACAACCGCCGGTGGAGGCGCAGTCACAACCGGACCAGGAAATGCGGCGACCAATATGTATCTTGTACAAGCGGCCGGACTTCCCGCGGGAGCCAACACCGGCGTAGAAGAAGCTGTTTACCAGCAGACCGGCCTTAGCGGCATTCTTCAACAAGCCGCGGATGAAATTCTCTTGATAGGTCTTACTATCATGGGCCTCATGTTTGCAAGCTCTCTTGCGGGGAAAGCGGGATCGACCGTGGTCAATGGGGCAAAGGCGGTCACCGGTGCTGCGGCGGGATATGTCGGAGGGAGGGCGAGAAAACATGCAACTAGGTTCTATCAGGAGCATGGCGGAGAAAAACTTAATAAGAGATTACAAGGCAGTAGGATTCCACTTGTGGGGACGCTCGGCAGGGGCATGACCAATATAACGGAAGGCGGCGGCAAGGATCTTGTTGCCGAGAGGAGTAAGTCGCTGAACTTGGCCGGCATGGATGATGATCGGCTCATCAGCGTAACCAAAGGATTGAAACGGGAAGAAGATCAAATGGCTGCGGTACAGGAATGGCAGAAGCGCGGCAAGCTGGATAAGATAGAAGGAATCGGTGGAGGAACCCTTGAGCAATGGCTTTCGAAAAACCAAGAGGGAATGGGGTATATGGCCCAAGGTAAGCTCCGTGGTGATGTCGACAAACAGATAATGAGCGATGAAGAGATGCGAAGGATCGCGCGGGTGCAAGGAGCAGCGGCAAGTAAGGTGCAGGTGGTTGATACCACTGGTATTATGGGAACAGCCGGTGCGACGGTTTCCGCGAGCGCCCTTGAAGAACGGGCGAATGCGCTTGCCGCAGAAACAAAGAGTGGCATCGAAGCCGGAAACGAAACCACTATTCACAATGGGAAAACCGTCAATTCTCGCGACCTTCTCGATGAGGCTCGAACCGCAGCGAAAGAAGCGGGTGGTGCCCAAGAAAACGCGCGAAGGGATGCTAAAGTCACTGATGACAAGGACCTCCTAGGACAAGGTCCTGGAAAGGAAGTAAAAGCCGGAGAACTTATGGATGCCGCATCGGAGAAATTCTGGAAAGGAAAGGATAAAGGGGATGTTTCGAAGATGCGGCCCGACTGGATGTTCGGCGATAAGCCAAAGTTTGGTCTTGACGATGCGACACTTAAGGCGCTCCAAAAAGCAACGACACACGGCATAGCAACAGAAACGCCTACCCACTTCGGGCCGCTGGCAGGAAAAGTGGACAACTTCAAGTCACTTACCGAACTTATGAATTCGTATAGGGAAAGCATTGATAGGGCGGTTGATGCGGGCAAAATGACAGATACTCAGCGAGGAAAGATAAATGATGCATTGGATAAAATTCTCAATAAAAAATATGCCTACCTTGGTGGTGGGGATGAGGGAGGGGGAGAGGGAGGTGGCGGTAGAGGAGGAGGCCCTGCGCCCGCTCCCGCTCTTTCGCCAGAACCAGAACATCACGCTTAAAATATGTTTATTATCTCAGAACAACAAGCAGGACAACGATGGGACGTTCTTACCCCCGCACTTCGCGAAGCGCTGTTTTCGGATGTGAATGGGAATTTTGTTTGGAAGCTTTGCGAGGACAATCATCTTCCCAAAGAAAAATGCTATCAAGTTGGTGAACTTGCGGGGTATGTTCTCTACGGATTCATACATCCCGAAGATCTGTCCGGTGAGCTGGTTAAGTCCCTTAGTCTGCCTGCGCCGCTCGCAAAAACGATAAGCGATGCAATCAATGCGAGAGTTTTTGCGCCCCTCAAAGCGGATCTCGATAAAGTGTATTCGCCTTTGATCAGCACACAAAGCTCTGCGCAAGTGACTGCCCCAAAAATAATACAGAACACCGGGACGATGCCAAAGCCGACCATACTCTCGGATGTTGGCTGGTCAAAGACATTGCCTAGCATGATGAAGCCCGGCCTGGCGCCCATTTCACCTGCCGTACCTGCCGCGCCGAAAATCCCGACCCCAATGCCACAGATCTCAACACCATCTCCGGTAGCACCGACCAAACCAGCCGAACCAGCACCGGTGATGCTCCACGAAGACACATCATTCAAGGCGGTTGAGAAAAATGCGGGCTTCACACTTTCGCGGCCGACAGCGGGAGCGGAAATGCGTATGGCGCAGGGAACTGCGCAGGCGCCAAGCCGGCCGGCGGTTTTGGAATTTGGAGGCGCCAAGCCACCGGTGCCAAACAAACCGTCCACTACTCCTCCGTCTCCCGGCGGGGCGGATCGTGTCGATTTTAGATCACCGCTCTCGGCGATTCCAACCGCTAACACAGGCCCAAGAAGTGTAAGCCAGATCACTCCCTCCGCTCCGGTCCCGCCGTCGGCGCCGAGACCCCCGGCACCACCTCAAGGCGTGGTTCCTCTTCCACGACCGCCTCAACCGCCTCAGGCACCGACATCCCCGCAGGCTGACAAGCCCATCGTAAAAGATTTCCTTTAGTGGTAAATCCCGCCTGCGAGACTTACAATGAGAGGACATGCAGTACCAAGTTCCCCAATTCATCGAGACGGAGGATAAAGTTGTCGGACCCTTCTCGCTCCGGCAGTTCGCTTTCGTTGGCGCGGCGGCGCTCATAAGCGGCATCTGTTATTTTATATTACAGACGTGGCTATTCGCCATCGTCGCATTGGTCTTGCTTGGCGGCGCACTCGCGCTTTCATTTATAAAGATCAATGGGCGCCCCTTGATCAAGGTTATCACTTCCGCTTTCAATTTTTATTGGAAACCACAGCTATATATATGGAAACCCGATCATCCCGTGGTCACCCAGCAGCAACACAAGCCCGCGATAGTGCGGGAGTTGCCGCCCATCGCCACGATCGCTTCCGGAAATTCATTGCATAAGAGCTGGGAAAATCTACAGACCGGCACGACCGAGGCTAAAGAGGTTGGAAAAACATCCGACAGGCAGTTTCTTGAAAAGAAGATGGCGGAGCGGTACGAGATATTCCAGCGCTTGGGCGGCGATCGCACGGCGGCACGGCGCGTGGATTATCGCTAGAAAATATGCGAAAATAATACCATGGCGACCCCTTCAAAACAGGATGCGGGGAATTCCCTGGATCTCGTCGACATCAAAGAAATAAAACAGAACACCGTCATCGTGAACGACGGCAGCTATCGCCAGATCGTCATGGTGGGTGGCGTTAATTTTTCTTTAAAATCCGAGACGGAGCAGACCATCATCACGCAGGCATATCAGACGTTCTTGAATAGTATTGATTTCCCATTGCAGATCCTTATCCACTCGCGCAAAGTGAACATCGATAAATATATAGAGACGCTGACGGCGCGAAAAGAAGTTGAACAATCTCCGATCCTCCAAAATCAGATCGACGAATACAGTAAATTTGTGCAGGGATTCGTGGAAAAGAATGCGATCATGGAAAAAGTTTTCCTCGTGGTTGTTTCGTTCTACTCCGCATCGGCGCTTCCAAGTGTAAAGAGCGTCTCGGGGATGCTGCCATTTTTTGGGAAAAAGAAGACGGGGACGGCGGAGACAGCCCAGCGCGCGGAGGAAGCCGAAAAGATGTTCAACGAGAACCTGGCGCAGCTGAATCAGCGCACGACACAGGTAACGGGGGGGCTCCTGAACATCGGCCTTGAAGCGACGGTGCTCGGCGACGAACAGCTTATCGAGCTATTCTATAACTTCTATAACCCGCAAACCATCGAACGTAAAAAAGCCCCCGCGGAGCGGGAACAATAAAACGATGCCGGATCAACCACCAGAGAACAATTTCAGTGACGTAAAGAAGATCATCGCCCCGGCGGGGGCGGAGGTGTTCCCCAACTATTTGAAGATCGGGGATAAATTGGCGAAAACATTTTTTGTTTTTTCCTACCCGCGCTATCTTTCGACGGGATGGTTCGAGCCGCTCATCAACCTGCCAAACCTTTTTGACATCTCCATATTCATCAATCCCATCGATACCGGCGGCGCGCTCAAGAATCTCCGGAAAAAGGCTGGCCAGCTCGAATCGCAAATGAATGAAGAACAAGAAAAAGGATTGGTGCGTAACCCCGTGCTTGAGACAGCCATCAACGACGTCGAGGGCCTCCGTGATTCCCTCCAGCAGTCGCAAGAAAAACTCTTTAATACCGGCGTCTATATAACGATATACGCGGACACCATGGATGAACTCGCGCGGCTGGAAAGCAAGCTGGTCACTATGATGGAAGCGAAGCTCATCTACATCAAGCCGGCGCTCTTTGAACAACTCGAGGGATTGTTCTCTATTTTGCCCATCAACAACGACAAACTCCAGATCTATTCGCCGATGAACACGAGCCCGATCTCGTCGTTCTTTCCGTTCGTCTCAGAAGACCTTTCCTCCAACGAGGGGATCATGTATGGCATCAACCTCCACAACAGCAATCTTGTGATCTTCGACCGCTTCTCGCTCGAGAACGCCAACGAAGTGGTGTTCGCAAAATCCGGATCGGGCAAGTCATACACCACAAAACTTGAGATCCTGCGTTCACTCATGGCGGGCATCGACATGGTGATCGTGATCGATCCGGAAAATGAGTATGGCCGCCTCGCGGAGACGTTCGCGGGAAGCATGTTCAATATTTCTTTATCATCGCACGAACACATCAACCCGTTCGACATTCCCCCGATCCCCGAGGGCGAAACGCCGTCGGATGTTTTGCGGTCACACATCGTGAACATCGCGAGTTTATTGAAACTCATGCTTGGGAAGCTGAGCCCGGAGGAAGACGCGCTGCTCGATCGCGCGATCACAGAAACGTATGCCTCGCGCGAGATCGTCGCCGACACCGACTTCGTTGGCAAAGAGCCGCCGCTCTTAGGAGACTTGGAAACGATCCTGCGGAACCTGGAAGGTGGCACCGGCCTTGCGGAAAAGCTCTATAAATACACCAAGGGCAGCTTTGCAGGATTCTTGAACCAGCCAACGAACATTGACGTTAATAACCGCCTCATTATTTTTTCCATCCGCGATCTTGAAGAAGAATTGCGCCCGCTCGGCATGTTCGTCGTGCTCAACTTCATCTGGAATCTCATCCGCGCCAAACTCGCCAAACGCCTGCTCTTCATTGACGAGGCGTGGATCATGATGAAGAACGACGACAGCGCCACGTTCCTGTTCGGCCTCGTCAAGCGCGCGCGCAAATATTATCTGGGGGTCACCACGATCACGCAGGACGTGGAAGACTTTTTGCGGTCGCCGTACGGCCGCCCGATCGTCACTAACTCTTCGTTGCAGCTGCTTCTGAAACAGGCACCTGCCACGATCGACATCGTCGCGAAGGCGTTCGACCTCACCGACGCGGAAAAGAATTTCCTTCTCGGCGCGGAGGTCGGCACCGGTATCTTCTTCGCCGGCAAGCGCCATGTGGCCATTCAGATCGTGCCGTCGTATTACGAGGATCAGATCATCACCACGAATCCGGAGCAGCTTTTGGAGGAAAAAAATCAAATTTAACGTTCTTCCATTCACTATGGGGGCAGAAAATACCATAGAGACATTCAGTCCCGGGACCATAATGTTTTTCATTATGGGGGTGATCAGTGATGTTTCCTTTTTGGGATTGATCGGCCTCGTGATCCCTGGCGTGGGCGTTGCCATCGCAATGTTTGTGCTCCTCGCGCATTATTTTTTTGGAATTATTGTCCTCGCATTCTTTTGGGGGAAAAGCCACGGATGGCTTCCGAAGGTTTTGTTGGTCCTTGCATGGATCCTCCCCCTCCCGTTACTCACCGTCGGTTTGATTCTCGCGATCATCGCGTCGAACAAGTTCGGGGCGTTTCTTGTTGAGCAAGCTGGCATACAACTTGTTGCGTTGGCAACAGCCGGAGCCGGTGAAGCCATTGAAGCCGGAGCGGTTGTGGCGGAAGGCGCGGAGGCTGCCGGAGCGGCCGCCGAGGGAGCCGAAGCTGTCGGCGCTACAGCGGGAGGGGCGGCAGCAGAGGCGGGGACGGCGGGCGCCGGAGAAGCCGCCGGAGACGCGGCGGCAACCGGAGAAGCAGGGGCAGCGGAGGCAGGAGAAGATTTCTATGAGAATCCATTGGAGAATCCAATGGGGACCACCGAAGGAGAGCTCCTCGAGCCATCAGAGGATCAGTTCCACGAAGGAGAAGGGTTTGGAGAAGAAGAGAAGGGATCGGAAATAAAAGAGGAAGCTGGAAAGGAGGACGCTGATAAAAAGAGCAATGCTTCGGAACGCCTTAAAAAGGTATTCGATATCGCCGACCGCAACAACCAGCAGCAACCGGCGGATAAAAAGGACAACGAGGAGGATGAGGACGAGAGATTGGCGGCCTAATTTGTTATACTAAAACAAAGAGATGTCTTCCTCGACCATACTAAAAAAACCGATGATGGCTGGGGTCTTTGCCCTTACTTTAGGGGGCATATTCCTTTTGGCTCCTGTCCACGCGCAAACGACCGCATCCCCGACATTTCTCATCACATGGAAAACGACGGGGAGTTACATCCCGTCGTTCTATGAAGGAAAAGCCCTCCCCACGTATGGATCGAAGATCACAGCATCGCTTGAACTGATCTCTCCACAGGGGAAAGTGCTCGATCTGAGCGAGAAAACCATCTATTGGTATGTTGATGACATGCTCGTGGGCGGGGGAACGGGCGTCCAGCAAGCGACTTTCCCGCCGATCGGAAATGCGCCAAACACCGTCAATGTGCGAGTGACCATCCCGAATTATAACGGCGCGTTTCTCGACCATGCGATAAACGTTCCAATGGTGCTGCCGAAGGCGGTGATCTATGCCCCCTACCCTGGCGGGGATTTCTCCCAAAATCCTATTTCCGTGCAAGCATTGCCATACTTTTTTAATATTGCCGATCCGTCCAATCTCTCCTATGCCTGGTCGGTGAACGGCCAGAGTGGATCAAATACGGAAAATCCAGAAACAGCAGACGTCACATTGCCACAAGGAACTCCATCTGGAACCGGCGTAACCACAGCGCTTACCATTACGAATCCCAAGGACTCCACGGTCGCCACCGCCGACGCAAACCTAAATTACCAGAGTCAATTATGAACAGCGCGCCTTTCTTAATAATTCCCATCGCGCACGCGGTCACGATCAGTATGAACATTCCGGGGAACACCCCGAACTCCACTTCCACTCCCGGCGCCTTCATCGCCAACTTCTATCAGTTCGCCCTCATGATAGGAGGAGTCCTTGCTTTTGGCGTCATCATCTATGGAGGAGTGAGATATATGGCTTCTGCAGGTAATCCTTCAGGACAAAGCGATGCAAAGGAGTGGATCGAAGGAGCTCTCTTAGGCTTACTCTTATTGGTAGGAGCCTACTTCATCTTAGATGTCGTGAATCCCCAGCTGCTTAACCTGAAGCTGCCGACGCTGACATCAGCCAATACACAGAGTGGCCAATGATACAAATTTAATTACATGAAACGCTACATCTATATCGTCATCGGCATCATCGTTCTCGCGATCATCGCCATCGCAGTGCTCTACTTCATTAAAGGCACCTCGGCGGGCTCTTCGGCGGGTACTACTGGCACGACCACAACCGGATCGCTTCCGGCGACGGGAACCCAGGGGAGTAATGGTTCGGGAACTGTGAACCCAGTAGGGACACTCGGTCTGCCCCCCACGACCGGAAGCAGCACGGCGAGTACTACTAGCGCACAGGTGACGGTGCAGAATTTCGGGGTTCTTTCGGGCGAGCCCGTCCTTGATTATTTCGTGGACGCCCATAACAACATCACCGCCATCGAGCCGACCGGTCAGATCATCGCGATCTCCAATGGGCAAACGACGACGGTTAACTCTTCGACGATCAACGACATCATCTCCGCCAGCTTCTCGTACGACGGCAAGAAGATCGTCGTGAGCTACGGGGACCCGTCGGATCCCGTGACGGAAATATTCGACGCCTCGACGAGTGTTTGGACCACGCTCGCGCAGACCATGTTTTCTCCGCAATGGTCACCGGCCAATAATTACCTGTTGGCGTATTTGACCGTGCCGAGCAATAGCACCCTCGCGCTCGCGACCATGAACGCCGCGAGTCCCAAAGCGACGCCAGCGACGCTTATCACGCTCAATGCGAACGACCTGAATCTTCAATGGACGACCACGAACGAATTCATCCTTTCCGATAAGCCGACCGGTCAGGTCGCGGGGTCGGTATGGGCGTTCAACTCGACGGCGGGGACATTGACGCCGCTCCTCTATGAATTGCCGGGCGCCGAAGACATCTGGAGCCATGATGCCGCCATCCCTTATGGATTGACCTTCTTTGATAACGAATCCGGCGTTGGGGGAGCCACCCTCCAACTGCAGGCCCTTTCGGGCAATCTGCCGACCGAGGCGCTCAGTATTTCAACCCTTCCTTCCAAATGCACCTTCAACCCCGAAATGATGTCGCCGGCGACATCTACCACGAGCAGCGCTACCTCGACTTCCACGTCCACAGCATCCTCCACTGCGGCCAAAAACACCAAAGCGCCCGCCCCACCCACTTCTACCCCTTACCTCGCGCTTTATTGCGGCGTCCCGCGCAGTTCGAGCGGTTTTTCCTCCGCACATTTACCGGATGATTACGACACGATGGCACTCTTCACTTCGGATGACATCTATAAAATAAATACGGCAACAGGAGCGATACAATCGCTCTGGAGTGATGACACGCAGAACATGGACGTCTCCGATCTAAAATTCTTCAATAACGCCCTCTTCTTCGTCAATCGCTACGATCAAAAATTGTACGGCCTCACTTTCTCTAACTAAAAAAGCTCACTGTCCGCCTCCAGGCAGATGACCGTTCGGCGAACAGTGAGCTTTTTTATTTTTATATGATGGGCTTGATGATGACATAACGCTCCTTCCCTTCGCCGACGCTTTCGGTCTTTACTTCCGGATGCACCGCGAGCTCCATGTGCACGAGGCGGCGCTCGTAGGAGTTCATGGCGGGGAGCGCGACCTCGGTTTTGGTACCCGCCGCTTTCTTTGCCGCCGCGCGCGCGAGTTCGCCGATCAATCGTTCGCGATCGTGCCGATAGTTATTGATGTCGAGAAATATCGCCTCGGTTTGATTCTTTTTGGCGACCATCTGGAGAATGTGATTCACCGCATCCACGATCGCGGGAAGGTTCTCTTTTACCATCTCCTGGTCCTCATAGATGAATACTGATCCGCGACGTTCGTCTATCTTGATCTCTAGGTTATAATCGGCGAATCCGATGAGATCCAGGGTTTTTTTAATGTATGATTCCCAGTTGTCCATGCGTTCCCGTAACTATTCCATATTTTCCATACAAAATCAAGGGAAAGAAGCCTTACGCTATTGAGCGAGTGGACGTTTCTCACGGGACTTCCGTTGGTCGCTTACGTTGGAGCGAGATAGCGTAAGGCTTCTTTCCCGCGGGCTTCTACGCGCCGAATTTTTTCTGTAAGTGCTTATTCACGAAATACTGCTGAATGGCGGAGAAGAGGGCGCTCATGAACCAGTACAAGCTGAGCGCGGCGGGGAAGTTATAGAAAACGAGGATGGTGATGATCGGGCCGACGAACACCATCTGGCGCGCGATCTTCTCCGCCTGCGTCGGCGCGCTCGTGTTGGATGGATTGCGGTAGATGGCAAGGCGCGCCTGAAGATATTGCGCGAGTGCCGCGGCAAAGATCAAAACGTAGTTCGGCTTCGCGAGATCGATAAATCCAAGGAAGATGGTGTTGATGTGTTGCGGGTTTGTGATGAATGAATATACCCCCGTGATCTGCGCGGTGCCGACGCCGGAGCGAATCGCCCAGTAGAACGTAAGAAGGATCGGGATCTGAATGATGAGTAATAAAATGCCGGCGAATGGATTGACGCCGTGCTCTTTATAGAGCTCCATCAGCGCTTTCGCCTGCTGATCGCGATCGTCTTTGTGTTTTGTCTGAATATCTTTTATTTTCGGCTGGATGCGCTGCATCAACATCTGCTGCTTCGCGCCGGTATGGAAGAACGGATAGAGAATGAGGCGGATGAAAAGAGTGACCAATATGATCGCGATGCCGAGATCATGGAATCCGATCGTGTTATAGAAAAAAATCAGCAGGTTGAGAATCGGCCGATATAATATCTGTTGGTAAAGATAGACCATGGTTTTTTATTTTGATCGGGTTCTCGCGAACGCTTTCGCGAGTTCTTCCTGAAACTGCTTCTTGGTAAGACGATTGGCTCCGGGCAAAACTATCATAAGGATATCATTTCCGGCCGCGGCGCGCGGGGTTATGCCGCCAAGCGCCTGCCGCTTCCAAAAATTTCTTTTTACCGCCGTTTTATGAACCGACACTCCGACGACTACGCCGATCCTCGCGCCATCGCCCGAATTCCTCTTTGTCTTCAATAGAAAAAACGCGGTCGGGGTCGTTTTATAGTCTTTTGCCCGGAACTGGTCCGATGGAAGACGCGCTATTTTGATGGCCATAACGGCAAAAGGGCCTGTTTTAGACGCTCAATTTCCGTCTTCCCTTTGCCCGACGCCGGGAAATTACGCGTCGGCCCGTAGGCGTGGCTTGGCGCACTAAAAACCCGTGGGTCGTCTTCCTCTTTTTCTTTTTTGGCTTGTATGTGAACGACATTCCCTCGATGATAGCATGTGTTTTTAAAAAAGTAAAATCGTATTTCGCGGCATTTTTCGCTCTCCCCACGTAATCCCCAGGAAGAGAACTTTCTTGCCCCTAGCAGCCCTTTGACTTGTGTAGCGGAAGAGATAATAATGAATCCACAAACTTAATTATTTTTTAATCATGGACCTTGAACAAATGTGGCAGTCGACGTTAGGAGAGATGGAGGTTCAACTGACGAAGGCGCATTTTGCGACGTGGTTAAAAAACAGTCGGCCGATCGATAAAAAGGATGATACGCTGTTTGTCGCCCTCCCGAGCAACTTCGCGAAGACATGGGTGGAAGAAAAATATCAAAAGAATATCATCGGTATCGTCCGCAATATGGATACGTCGGTCAAAAAGATAGAATTCGTGGTGGGAAACAAGAATCTTCCGGTTGACAGAGCCATTTCCGATGCCAAGGATACGCCACATAGCACGGCCGCTGAGCTTGATTTCAATAAAACAGATCCGGAGACGGGGCTGAATCCAAAATACACCCTTTCATCGTTTGTCGTCGGCCCGTCGAACGAGCTTGCGTTCGCTGCCGCGACCGCGATCACTGAAGAGCCGGGTAAAAAATATAATCCATTCTTCATCTATGGCGGCGTCGGTCTCGGGAAGACGCATCTCATTCAGGCGATCGGCAATGAGCTCGTCGCAAAATTTAAAGGGAAGATAAAGCCGAAATATGTTTCTTCGGAGCAGTTCACGCGCGACATCGTGTGGGGCTTACGCAACGACCGGATCGAAAGCGTGAAGAAAAAATATCGCGATGTCGATGTGTTGATCATCGACGACATCCAATTCATCGGCGGGAAGGAAAAAACAGAAGAGGAATTCTTCCACACGTTTAACGCGCTCTATGAAAGCAATAAGCAGATCATCATCTCGTCCGATCGGCCGCCACAATCCCTCCCCACGCTTCAGGAGCGCCTCCGGTCGCGCTTTGAGGGCGGCCTTATTGCTGACGTGAGTTATCCGGAATATGAGATGCGTGTGGCTATCATCCGCAGTAAGCTCCAGGAGATGAATCGGCGCTTGAGCGACCAAGTCGTGGATCTCATCGCAAAGAAGCTCCGCAAGAACATCCGGGAATTGGAGGGGGTGCTCAAAAAGATCATATTTTATGAGGAACGGAAGCAGACTGAGATCAGTATCAAGATGGCGGAGGAAATCATAGAAAAGGCCACCCAGAACCTTTCGAAGCGCGTGAACGACGGACAGATATTGAAAGCGGTCGCGGAGTTCTTCGGCATCACTGTGGAGGATCTCGTGAGCCACAATCGACGAAAAGAGGTGGTGGAACCGCGCCAGATCGCGATCTATCTTCTTCGGGATATCTCCGACCTTTCCTATCCGTATATTGGTGAGAAGCTGGGGAGAGATCATACCACCGCCATCCACTCCTACGAAAAGATCAACAACGAGATAAACAGAAATCCGGCACTTAATCAAAAGATATTAACCATAAAGGATATTATTTATAAGAGTTAATCCCGTCGCTATCCACACCCACAACACCCCACAACGCTTGTTAATATTAGACAATTTAAAACTATCCCCAAAAACATCCATTACTAACAACAATAATCATAAAAAGTATTTAAATATAATTTATAATTAAGAGATGAAATTTATCGCGATACGGGCAAACATCAAAGATGCGGTTTCTGTGATCGAGAAAGCTGTCGGGGAGAATACCAACCTTCCCATATTGAAAAATATCCTTATTGAGGCGGAGGATAATACCATCACATTTACTGCCACCAATCTTGAGGTTGCGATAGCTCACCGGGTTGCGGGCAAAGTGATCGAGAATGGAAAACTAACGATCCCACTCTCACTTTTCTCGAGCCTCATTGGGAATATCCAGAGCGACCGCTTGAATTTTGAAAAAAAAGAGAACAACCTTGAGATCACCACAGATAATTACAGCGCCGTGATCAATGGGATGCCCGCCGATGATTTCCCCACCACCCCAAAAATAAAAAATACCGAGAGCTACATCGAGATAAAAAATGTTTTCCTCAAAGAGGCCATTCAACAGGTCACGGTCGCATCACAATACTCGGATCTGCGGCCGGAGCTGAACAGCGTCCTATTCAACTTCTCACTTGAGAGTTTGGTGCTCGCGTCCACTGACGGCTTTCGTCTGGCGGAGAAATCCATCCCCTCAAGCGCCTTTACCGCCAAGAAAAAGGAGCCATTCAAGATACTGGTTCCCCTTAGGACGAGCCTTGAGGTCGCGAGAATCATGCGCGACGAGGAGATGGTGCGGATATATCAGGACGAGAACCAGGTGCTTTTCAAGACCGACCAGACCGAGATGATATCGCGCCTGGTGGAAGGCAGCTTCCCGGACTATTCCGCGATCGTGCCGCATGAGTTTGCTGCGGAGGTAGTGGTGGAGCGTGGCGAGTTCCTGAACGCGATCAAACTCGCCGGCGTCTTCGGGCAGAAGAACAGTGAGGTAAAAATAAAAATCCACCAGAATAAGAAAGCGATAGAAATCAGTTCTGCCGATCAGGCACTTGGCGAGAACAACCACATCCTTCCCGCAAAGATAAAAGGCGACATCCCCGAAGTATTTTTCAATTGGCGCTATCTCTCCGACCCGATGAAAGGCATCAAGACGGAAGACGTTTTTGTTGGGCTCCAAGAAGAAGCAGGGCCGGCACTCGTCCGTTCAGTCAGCGACGCATCATATTTCTACGTCTTAAGACCTATATTAAAATCATAAGCCTTTTGGGCTAATCGTCGTAGCCGTTTGCCCGCGCCCAGTTGTCCACGCCCGTCTCCCAGTTATTATATTGCGGATCCACCGCCGGATTCGTCGGGTCAGGCCCGTCCGGGTCACTCTTGTCCACGTAGTAGAGAATGCTGTGTACCTGCCCGTTCACGACGTATTGTCCGGTGAGCGTCGGCTTAGTGGAGGTCGTTGGCTCTGGCTGGACGAATGTCGTGTTCGGCACTTCGGGCAGCGCCTGCGTCATGAACGCACTCCACATCGGCACTGCCGCGAGAATACTCGACCCGGCTTTTTGCATTGGGGCATCATTATTATTCCCCGCCCAGACGCCGACGACGATCGAAGGCGTATAGCCCATCGCCCACGCATCGGTATAGTTGTTGGACGTTCCGGTCTTGAGCGCCACGTCATAGCCGGGGAACACGGTCAGGCCTTGGCTCGCGCCCATGAGCGGTGCACGCGCCGCGGCATCGGATAAAATATTATTTATCAAATTCACCGATTGCGCGTCCGCCACCGTCGAGGTCTGGTCCGCGTACGACTCCAGCGTGTTGCCATTCGCGTCAGTCACGGAGAGGATCATGCTCTGCGCGTGCTTCACGCCCTGGTCCGCGAGCACGGAGTATGCTCCCGTGAGGTCGATCAGGCGCACGGCACCGCCACCGAGCACGAGGGACAGGCCGTATTGTGAGGGGCTGCCGAAAGTGGTGATGCCGAAGTTGCTCAGGTTCTGGATCGCATTCTGCTCGCCCACGAGATAGAGCATCTTCACCGCAGGAACATTCACCGATTGCGCGAGTGCGTTGGTGATGGTGAGTGGCCCCGCGAACGTACCTTCAAAGTCCTGTGGATGGAAGCAGGCAGTGTTCGTGGAGTTGAAATCGGGGACGGCGGGGCATTGTGCGTTGGTGCTGAATTCCGTCGACACGTCGAACAGGATCGTATCCGGCGTGTAGCCCATCTGAAAGGCGGTCATGTAGACGAAGGGCTTGAGCGACGATCCCGGCTGGCGCAGGCCCTGCGTCGCGACATCAAAGTTGCCGTCGTTTGCCGTATCAAAATAATCCGCGGAGCCCACGAGCGCGAGAATTTGCCCCGTGGTGGGATCTTGCACCACCATTGCGGCGTTGGTGGATTTATAGAGCTGTGTGTTGCGCGCGACGCCCGCGGTGACGGCCGCTTCCGCCTGCTGCTGCATCGTCCAATTGAGCGTCGTGATCACCTTCAGGCCGCCGTTATCTACTTCGTTCTCGCCATATTTTTGCACGAGATAATTTTCTACCGCCATCACAAAGTGTGGTGCGCGGATCCCCGACCCGCTCGCGGTCTTGGGTTGGAAGACGATCTTAAAGTTCTGCGCGGCGGTGAGTTGGGCTTTTGTGATCGAGCCAGTGTTGTACATCTGCTGAAGCACTAATTGTTGGCGCTGAAGAAGCTCGTCCACGTGTGTGCCGTATGGCGAATAGTACGTCGGCGCCTGGGGGAGCGCGGCGAGCACGGCACTCTGGGCGATGTTCAACTGGCCTACCGGCACGCCGAAATAATCTTGCGCGGCCTCGCCGACACCCGAGATGTTTGGGCCATAGGGGACCTCATTTAGATATAGCGCCAGGATTTGATCCTTTGAATAATATTCATTCAGCTTGACCGCCAGGATGAACTCGCGGATCTTTCGGGAGATCGTCTGATCGAGCGTGAGGAACGCGGTGCGCGCGAGCTGTTGGGTGATCGTCGACCCGCCTTCCGCGAATGAATGCGTGGTGATATCCACGAAGAGCGCGCGGACGATCCCTTTTATGTCGAACGCCGGCTCGTTGTAAAAATTTTGGTCTTCAATTGCGATCGTCGCGTCCTTGAGGCTTTGTGGAATATCATCGAAGGACACGAGCGTCCGATGATCGCCGTTATCTATGTTGTATAGCAGCACCGTGCCCGTGCGGTCGTAGATCTTAGTGGACTGGCCGATCTGTTGGCTTCCGATCTCCTGAATGGACGGCACGGTCTTCGCGAAATAGAGCACCGCGAGCGCCACGCCGATCACAAAGACAGCCACGACAATCCCGACGATCTGCAGGATCTTTAGGTACTTCTTTTTTTTCTTATCCCGGCGCTGTTCAAAATCGCTCTTCATAAAGTAAAAACGCCCTTTTATTTTACCTCATTTTTTCATTTGATACGAAAAACACCCCCATATGTATGGGGGTGTTTTGAGCTTCTACTCTATTGGGGCTGCGGTATCATCCGCGTCGTCGTTGCCGACGGCCGCATCATCATCGTCCTCATCCGCATCGTCATCATCGAGATCGCCCGGGGCGTCGACGACCGTCGGATCCTCGTCGTCCTCATCGCTCAAGCCGCGGAACGCTAGCTGTAATGGGAATAGTTCAGTCAACATAATTGCCAAAGTTTCACGACCTTTTTATTTTTCAACCAGTATATTGTATCATCGCGCGCTGTCAAGGCTGCGGTCACCTGTGGATAAAATGGCGAGCGCAAGGGCATCGCTCGCGTCATCAATCAGCGTGAGGCCGGGCTTGCCGAGGATGAGGCGAACCATCTTGAGCACGGCCTTCTTGTCCGCCATGCCATAGCCCGTCACGCCGGACTTCACTTCATTTGGAGTGTACTCCTTTATACGAACCCCACGCTCTTTTGTTGCAAGGAGGATGACGCCGCGTGCCTGGGCGACCGCGAGCGCCGTCTTGGTGTTCTTGGCAAAAAAGAGCTTTTCGATCGCCACCACGTCCGGCTTATGCTTTTTTATGAGCGCATCGATGCCTTTTTTTATCTCCTCGAGCGCCGGGACGTCGTCGGTGGAGGCGATGGCAAGGATGCCCGCGGTCACATACGTTATCGCCGGGCCGTTGCATTGAACGACGCCGTATCCTATCCGCCGGGTTCCTGGGTCAATGCCGAGTGCGATCATGGGAAGTTGATATCCCTCGCATTATATCGCCGCGCGCGGTCAAAAAAAAGCCGCCGGGGAGAAGACCTAGTACGTCTTTCCCGGCGGGCTGCTGCGCATTATTGCGCGAATGCAATCTTGACAGTTTGGTCTGCTCCGGGAATCCAGCCCCCTTGCACGCCCCACGAAAGAAACTTGTCGAGGGAGTGCGCGAGTGAACCTTTCTCCAAAAGCATATCCATGTCTTGATTAACCGCTGGGTTAATGGAGAGGCCGCCGGATGAACTGCTCTGGTAGCTTCCGCCGCCATTACGTCCATAGCTGGATGAGTACTCGGTTCCGCTCCCCGAAGAGGCAGTGCACATCGCCTCTCCTAAGGGCACGGTCGTGTAGGTGGCTCCTTCATTCTTCACAAGGAAAACCTTGAGGGTAATCGGAACGAACTCTCCGCTGAAGGATGCGCCTGTCGAAAACCCTCCCCTTGATCCATAACTGGACGTGTAACCGGATCCGGCTGCTTGCGTGGGAGCCCCTTCTTCAAGGCGGACGCACACAATCACTGTTTCCGGAGAAACACATACGTTGTGTCCTACGTTGAAGCGACGAGCGCCCAAATGCCTAAAGAGGGCGGTTGCTTTTTCTGCGGCGGGGCCACCGAAATCGATGGCGATGGTTGCGTGGGTAAAATCGGGGCGCCTTGAACTTGCGTTTGCGTCACCTTCGTAGGTTACGACGTGTGACTGGGCGACCGCGCTGCCGACGCTGAAAAGCACAACCAGAGTGCACTGTAAAAAACGAAAACTAACCTTCTTCATGGTTACTCCTCCGCGCCGTAGGTGGCGCAAACCAAAATTTGGAATGTACTGCGAACCTGAGCATTATACCATTTATATTACATGTATGTCAAGTTAGGGGCCAACGCGGCAAAAAGCCTTAAAAATCGGCTTGAATGGCACCTTTTTAGGGGGTATCATCATAGCAATGCTCGATGCCCCTCAAAACGACCTAAAAGATAAAATCGCAAAGCTCCGGCGTGACGGCGAGGAGCGCGCCGCCCAAAGGACGGCGGAGGGGCTTGGGTTATCGTACGTGAACTTGACGAAGGTCCCTGTATCACTCGAGGCGGTCAAGATAGTGCCGGAGACCGAAGCGAAGGACGCAAAGGCGGCGGCCATTGAATTGAAAGCGCAGAAGATCGCGCTTGCAGTCGTCAATCCGGAGCTGCCGGCCACGAAACATCTCGTCGCGGAGCTCACGGGGAAAAGATATGAAGTGAAGGTGGTGGTCGTTTCGCCATCAAGCATGGAAGCGGCGTGGCACTTCTATCAATTCGTAAAACCGGACGCGGAGAACATTACGGGGAAGGTTGAGATCACGCAGGAACGCCTCGACGCGCTGAAGGCAAAGCTTGTGACGATCGACGCCGTGCATAAAGAGATCGCGGCGCTTCAGCTCGAGAACATATCACCGGTCGCCCTCATAGAGATCATCCTTGCGGGAGCGATGGGATTGCGGGCGTCGGACATACACACCGAGGCAGAGGAGAAAAAGGCCAAGATCCGATTCCGCATCGACGGACTGTTGCACGACATGTTCGACGATATCCCGCTCGGCGCGTATCACACGTTCGTGTCGCGCATTAAATTGCTTTCCGAGATGAAACTGAACGTTCGCGATGCGGCGCAGGACGGACGCTTCACGATCGGGCTTGGCGCCAAAGACATAGAGATGCGCGTGTCGGTGATCCCGGCGGAGTTCGGTGAGACGATCGTCATGAGAATTCTGGACCCGTCGGCGACGATGGTCACACTGCCCCAGCTCGGGCTTCGTGCGGATAATCTTGAGCTCGTAAAAAAGAAAATCTCTCAACCGAACGGCTTGATACTGAACACCGGCCCGACCGGTTCCGGAAAGACGACGACACTCTACGCATTCCTGCGCACTATGAACGACCCAACGATGAAGATCATCACGCTCGAGGATCCGATCGAGTATCGCATCGATGGCATCGAGCAGACGCAGATCGACGACGAAGCGGGATATACCTTCGGCAACGGTCTTCGCGCAATCGTGCGGCAGGACCCGGACGTGATCCTGGTCGGCGAGGTGCGCGACCTTGAGACGGCGGACATCGCGCTTGAAGCGGCGCTGACCGGACACTTGGTGCTCTCAACCCTGCACACGAACGATGCCGTAGGCGCCGTGCCGCGCCTGATCAACCTTGGCGTAAAAGCGGTGAGCATCGGCCCTGCGCTCTCGCTCGCGATCGCGCAACGCCTTGTGCGCGTGCTCTGCCCGGATTGCAAAAAAGCCGCTGACGTTGATGCGGCCACGACGGAGAAGATAACAAAATTCCTTGCCGCATTGCCGGCGAAGGTGGATAAAAAGATATATGACGGCTACAAGATCTATGCCCCCGTGGGCTGCGAAAAGTGCAACGGCATTGGATATAAAGGTCGCGTAGGAGTATTTGAATTTTTAGAAGGCGGCCCGGATTTAGAGAAGACGATATTGCGCGAGGCGTCGGAGGTTTCTTTGCGCGAGGTGGCTCAGCGCCAGGAGATGGTGACGATGCAGCAGGACGGCATCTTGAAGGTGCTCGAGGGCAAGACGACGTTCGAAGAGGTAGTTGGTGCGACGGGAGATCTCCTGTGGTAGTTCATTAAAAATAAAAGAAGCGCTGTTCGCGCTTCTTTTAGAAAAAGGTAGTAGACTCAGACCTGGGGGCAATTCCTCGCGAAAGGACAATGATCTCTTCTATCTAATGATAAAAGAGGCTAGAATTACTCAAAGGAGCGAACCAGTCGGAACCAGTTCGTCCTGTAATTTTTAGAAATAACTCCCGCCCCCAGATCTGAATCAGCTACTTTTAATGTACGATCAAGCACTGGGATATGTTAGCATATAGAATATAGTTTGTCAAGGCCTGCTCATTTGCCCAATTTATGCCAAAAACACCCCACGCCAACGGCGCCAATAACAAAGAAGACCCGAATATCGACCTCACCCTCCGGCCTACGGAGTGGGATGAGTATATCGGGCAGGAAAAAATCAAGGATAACTTGAAAACCATTTTGAGCGCCGCAAAAAAACGCGGCGAGTCTGCTGACCACCTTTTATTTTCCGGTCCTGCGGGGTTGGGCAAAACAACTTTGGCATATTTGGTCGCGCGCGAACTTGGCGGGATGATCAAGACCACTTCCGGCCCCGCGCTCGAGAAGGCGGGCGACCTTGCCGCAGTGCTCACCAATCTTTCGCCCGGCGAAATTTTATTCATCGACGAAGCGCACCGCGTGAACCCGATGATCGAAGAGGTGTTGTATCCGGCGATGGAGGCGCGCAAGCTGCACCTCGTGGTTGGCAAAGGGCCGTCGGCGCGGACGCTCTCACTCGATCTTCCGCCATTCACGCTGATCGCCGCGACGACGCGTGAGAACTTGCTTTCGCAACCGTTACGCTCGCGGTTCGGCGCCACGTTGCGCCTTGGCTACTACGAGCCGGATGATATTAAAAAGATATTAAAGCGCTCGGCGTCGATCTTGGGTGTGGAAGCGAAGCCCGAGGCGATCGACATCCTCGCGCGCGCGTCGCGCGGGACGCCGCGCGTGGCGAATCGGCTCCTGCGCCGCGCCCGTGACTTTGCCCAGGTTCATGGCGAGAGTGTGATCGACGAAGATGCTGCGCGAAAGACACTCGCTATGCTCGAGATCGACGAGGTGGGGCTTGAGCCGCAGGATCGCCAGCTTTTAATGACAATTATAGAGAAATTCCACGGCGGCCCCGTCGGCATCAACACTATCGCCGCGGCGCTCGCCGCCGATCGCGGCGTGATTGAAGACATCTACGAGCCGTACCTGATGACGCTCGGCTTCCTCCAGCGCTCGTCCGCAGGGCGGATCGTTTTGCCTGCGGCGTATCGGCATTTGAAGATAAAGGGATACGAGGAGTTATTGTAAAAAAAGCCGGACTTTTTAGGTCCGGCCCCGCCGCGCGATATCGGAAATATCATTGTCTTACAAAGGGCTTCGGCATACTCCCATCGTCGCATTTATAGCCAGAGGGAATCAGGCTGTTGTCAGCGCAGATAAGCATAACGACCGGCGGAGTCGCTGATACCTTCACTGACCCCCGCGTGTTTTCGATCAGGACGGAGTAATAATATTCCTGCGCTCCCTTTTGCGTCGCTATAACGGAATAATTCACATACTCTATTTCGCCATGGCCCTCGTTATACTCGGCGAAGGACAGATCCCAGCCAAATAAGGTAGAATCTTGGATTTCGCCACCTATAACCTGCTTATAGATGGCCGATCCCAGTTCGAGCTTTATTGGTGGGCGCGGAGAAGGGGTCAGATCATGGGTTGCCGATGCTCTACCGACCCGAAAGGCTGTTTTGATCAGCTCAACCGGCGGTGGGGCGGGGTGATAGATCAGGTTAGGGACTTCATTCCGGGGAGAAGGCTCGAGGGCCGCAATAAGAGCCGCAAACACCAATATCGCCGCTACGACAACAATGCCGGTTGCTTTCGTCATGTGAAAGGGACCTCCTATTTCTATTATTTACTCATAAATGGACGTGCGTCAATGTCTAGGCAATCAACAATAATCCGTCTTTAATATTTTTTAATACAGCCAAGTGTATGATCGGACAATGCTTTATATCAACGAATGGCTTCCGAATCCTATCGGTAATGATGCGGTCGGGGAATTCATTGAGCTTTATAATGGCGGCGCTACCCCAGCCGATCTTAATGGCTATGCGTTGGGCGACGGCACCAAGAAAAAATTTTCGCTGACCGGATATAGTATTCCCCCTGGCGGCTATCTGGTGTTAAATCACGCGCAAGACAAACTGACGTTAAAAAACACCGGCGGGGCATTATGGTTATATGGTCCGCATGGGCGCGTGGTGGACAGCGCGAGTTTTTCCGGCGCGGCGCCGGAAGGGAAGAGCTTTTCACGCGTGGATTATAGTGCCGCGCCGATCGCGCACTTCGCATTTGAGTATCCCACGCCTGGGACGGCGAACAAAACGATAGACACAACGGTATCGGTGAACGACTATCCACTTGGCGTCCCGCTCGCCTCATCGCAGCTTTCATCCGCGGCATTCATCGTACTCACGGCGGGCGTCGCATCGTTCTTTCTGTTATTCTTTATCTATGTCATCCGGCAAAACAGAAACATATCAAACCTCTTCTTCGGAAGAGACGAAGAAGCTGGGATATGATGTTGCGAGGGCGCTTGCCGCCGACCAAAGAACCGCGACCACCTTTGCCCTCCAGGGCGACCTTGGCGCCGGGAAGACCACGTTCGTTCAGGGGTTTTTAAAAGGCCTCGGCTCGAAGAAGCGCGTGACGAGTCCGACGTTCATTTTAATGAGGCGGCACGCGCTTGCCCGCGGCGCTGGCGCGAGCAAGGCCAAGGGCCCGGCGCAGAAGAAGTTCAAGAACGTTTTCCATATCGACGCGTATCGTCTGAAAAAGCCGGAACATATGGCGGCGCTTGAGCTGAGCGTGATCCTTAACGAGCCAGGAAACATCATCTTGATAGAATGGCCGGAGAAGGCGAAAGGATTTCTTCCAAAGAATACGACGTGGGTGATGTTCGAACACGGAAAAGGAGAGGATGAGAGGATCATCACTATAAAAAGATGAAAAAATTATTACTGATCGATGCGAACTCGATCATCCATCGATCGTTCCATGCCCTACCGCCGCTCACCGCGCCGGACGGGAAGCCGTCGGGCGCCATCTACGGCCTTGGGAGCATTCTGCTCAAGCTATGGCGCGAGGAGCGGCCGGATTATGCCGCCGCGCTTTTTGACCGGCCCGAGCCGACGTTCCGCGATGAAAAATATGCGGAATACAAAGCCCAACGGCCGCCCACGGCGGATGAGTTGATCTCGCAACTCGGCGAGGCGCACAAATTGTTCGAGGCGTTCGGTATAATGACGTTCGAGAAGGCCGGATACGAAGCGGACGATTTGATCGCCACGCTCGCGGAAAAATTTAAGACGATGCCGGACGTGCAGGTGGTGATCCTGACCGGCGACCGTGACACACTGCAGATGGTGGAAGGGGACAAGCTCGTCGTGCAGACATTCAATAAGGGGGTGAGCGATACGACGATCTATAACGAACAGGCGGTGATAGAAAAATATGGCATCGCGCCGAAGCAGATGGTGGATTACAAGGCGCTCGTCGGCGATTCGTCAGACAACATCAAGGGGGTGCCGGGCGTCGGGCCGAAGACCGCGCTCGAACTCATAAAAAGATTTGGCACGGTGAAGGAGATGTACAAACAGCTGGACGCCGCGGATGACGATGCGGATCTGAAAAAACTTCGCCAGAAATTCGGCTCATTCAAAAAAGAAGCCGAACTCTCCGAGATGCTCGTGACGCTCGAACGCCACGCGCCGATCGAGATCCCCGCCATCGCCGGACTTGCGCCGGCCGAGGGAACCGCCGGCGCGGCGGCATATTTCGAAAAAATGGGATTCGCGACGCTGCTTAAGCGCCTTATCATGCCGGGTATGGATGAAAAACCGGAGCCGAAGGCGAAATCTAAAGCCACGGCAAAACATCATGAGGCGCAAACGCCGCTCTTTTAGTGCTATAATTGATATAATAAAGAGAAATTGAAGAATCAAACCTCTAAACTGAAGGATGTTGTCCTGTGGCCCGAGTTCCAGGTGATATGGGTCCTTCTTGCGATCATCATCGTCGAGTTTATTTTTGACCTCAACGTTTCATCATCGTGGGTTCTGCTTGTGAATGGCGGTTTGCTCGTGATCGTTTTCGCCCTGGCCACAGTAAGCGTTTATCGCTCGGCGCGTATCGAGCGCGATACAAGCGTGGAGCGGAGCGAGTTGAACAGTATGCTCGCGAGCCTGAGCGACGGGCTCATCGTTTACGAGACGGATTTCCGCGTGATCTTCTTCAACCCCGCGGCAGAGCGCATCTTCAAGCTCGATGCTAAAACAGTGATCGGCCACGTCTTTTCTCCGCGCGACGTTGAGCGTGAAGGATGGCGCACGCTCATTCAGATCGTGTTCCCATCGCTTGCGCCACGCGTCGTCCCTCGCACAAAAGAGAACGAATATCCCCAGATCGTCGACATCTCATTTACTGATCCGCCGGGCGAATTCCGCGTGACGACCGCGCCGGTGACGG
>DATCDU010000032.1:0-28497 GCA_036510525.1 Minisyncoccota bacterium | reverse complement strand
CGCGCGACGACGCAGCCGGTGAGGCGTTCGATAAGGTGGCGCGCCTGCTCGGACTCCTCTATCCCGGGGGCCCGGAGGTCGAGCGCCTCGCGCGCGAAGGCGACCCGCGCGCGATCGCGTTCCCGCTCCCCATGCTCGCGGAAAAGAATTACGACTTCAGTTTTTCCGGATTGAAGACATCGGTGCTCTATTATATCCGCGATCACGCGAAGTTTTCCAAGCGCGACGTGGCCGCGTCGTTCCAGGAAGCCGCGCTCGATGTGCTCGTCAAGAAAACGATCCGCGCGGCGCGGGAATCCGGCGCGCGATCGGTGATGCTCTCCGGCGGTGTTGCCGCGAACAAGGCGCTGCGTTCTCGGCTCGCTCGCGAGGCAAAAAAAATCGGCTGCGCGTTCCTGGTTCCGGACTTTAAATACAACCTGGACAACGGCGCGATGATCGGCATCGCCGGTTATATGGCGTACCTCCGCAAGAAGCGCTATAAAATAGAGGCGCGCGGCGATATGGAAATTTAACATGCTCACATTTTTTCAAGCGATCATCCTCGGTCTCATACAAGGGATCACCGAACTCTTCCCCATTTCAAGTTTGGGCCACACTGTCCTCCTGCCCGGCCTCTTCGGATGGAACATCAACCAGAACGCCGAAACATTTTTGGAATTTTTGGTCGCCACGCACCTCGCCACCGCGATCGTACTTTTCGTGATCTACTTTAAGGACTGGGTGCGTATCGTGAAAGGAATCTTCCGCTCGCTCGCCGCACGCGAGATCAGCAACGCCGATACGGACGCAAAGCTTGGCTGGTTGCTCGTTGTGAGCACGATCCCCGCCGGGATCATCGGGCTATTGCTCAAAGACCAAATCACCGGATGGTTTTTGCTACCGGCATCGGCAGCGTTCTTTTTGATATTGAACGGGCTGTTGCTCCTGCTCGCCGAGTGGCTACGCAAGCGTGTGGCGAGGCGCGCGAGCTTGACGAAGGGAGTGTCTGCGCCCGCGGAAAGTTTGCAAAACAACGACGCGCGCATCGCCCACCAGCTCTCCTTCTGGCAATCAGCGAAAGTGGGACTACTCCAAGTGCTCGCGCTCATTCCCGGATTCTCGCGCACCGGTTCCACGCTCGCCGGCGGCCTGATGGTTGGACTCTCGCATGAGGATGCGCTGCGCTACTCGTTCCTCCTCGCCACGCCGATCATCGGCGCGGCGGCGCTGCTCGAGATCCCGCCACTGCTCACCTCGGGCAACAGCGCGCTCATCGAGGTCTCGCTCGCAGGCGCCATCGCCGCCGCCATCGCCGCGTGGTTCGCCGTCAAGTTCCTGACGCGCTACTTCAAAACAAAAACCCTCACGCCGTTCGCAATCTACTGCATCGCGATCGGGATCGTGAGTTTGCTGATCCTTCGTTAGCGATTATTACGAAACTTTCTTCGCGCTCGCAAACCAGGCGTAGATGAGCAGTGCGAGTCCCACCACGACCGAGGCGATGCCGTGCTTGATATGCGGTATTGTCATCGCGGCATCATAGCCCGGGACGAACATTGGCAACATATCCGCCGGCGTCACCCAGTAATAGATCGCAAGCGCCACGAACCCGACCCCGAAGATGACCGCCAGCACTGTTAATGTTTTTTTCATATCTCCTTTTATATTAAATTTTTATAAATAAACCTCGTCGATGTAATACCACGTAAAATCTTCGCCCGGCGTCACCGATTTCATGATCGGATGCCCGGTCGCTTTGAAATGTTTCGTCGCATGCTTGTTCTTGGAGCTGTCACAGCATCCCACGTGGCCGCACGTGAGGCACATGCGCAAACTCACCCAGGTGTCCCCCGTCTTTATGCAATCCTCGCACACCGTGATGTCCTTCGGATGGACATCACGGATCTGGTCTTTATGGGTACACTGTTTTTCGGGCATGGTGTTTTTTTAAGAGTCCCAATAATCTCTTCCCGTTCTATAGGCCTCTATGTAGCTGTCGATCGTGCCGAAAAGCGGTGATGGCAGCTTATCCATATCATACCACCCCCACTCCTCGCATTTTTCAGGCTCCATAATCTTTGGCTCGCCGCTCTTCCATAATGCCATAAGGCCTATGTCCACATAATGTTTCGGTGCATACATCTTGAGATTAAGGAGGCGCAAGAACCGTATACCCTCAATTTCCATGCCAGTTTCTTCCATCACTTCCCGCTTGGCACATCCCTCAAAAGATTCCATATGCTCAAGATGCCCTCCCGGCCATGCATACTGTCCCTCTCCGTGAGAACCCTTTCGCTTTCCAAGCAGCACTTTTCCGTCTTTTAACACCATTACTCCGATACCCACTTTCGGGCGGTCATCTGCCGTTTCCATCACTCCATTCTATCACATAACCCCCTTGACTTCATATAAGCATATGCTAATATCTAAATATGTCTGATCTGTGCAAAGAGATAAACAAGTTCGGCAAAGGTATCGGGAACGCGGCGCGGTACCGCATCGTGGAGGCCCTGCTGAAGGGTCGGAAAACAGTGAACGAGCTGACGCGCATCGTAAAGCTCTCCCAGCCGGCGGTGTCGCAACACCTGAAGACGCTCAAGGCCTGCGACCTCGTGATCGACGAACGTCGCGGCAAGGAAGTGTTCTACGCGGTGAACACGGAATACACGCTCAAACTCCTTCACAATCTGGTAAGCGATATGCAAAAACAAAAACCAAAGTCGAGGTCGTCAAAAAAATAACCATAATAAATCATTAAAACCATGTTAAAAATAAAAGTCATCCTCGGAAGCACACGGCAGCAGCGGTTCGGTGAACAGCCGGCAAAGTGGATCGTGGAAAAAGCAAAGGCGAAGTGGCTCGATGTGGAGCTGCTCGACCTGCGCGACTACCCGCTCCCCTTCTTTGATGAACCGATGTCGCCCACGGCGGCGATGAGACAGGAAGGCGCATACCCGTTCCCCGTCTCCACAAAGTGGGCCGCAAAGATCGGCGAGGCGGACGGCTTCATCTTTGTGACGCCGGAATACAATCACGGCTATTCTGCGGTGATGAAGAACGCATTCGATTACGTCGGCCGCGAGTGGAACAAGAAACCGGTCGGGTTTGTGGGATACGGCACCGTCGGCGCCGCCCGGGCCGTCGATCAGTGGCGTCCGGTGACGACCGAACAACAGATGGTGCCTCTAAAGATCGCGGTGGCCATCGTTGCCCCATGGATGCTCCCCAAGAATGCCGACGGCATGACAGACCTTTCCGGATCAGATGCACAGGCCGACATGATGCTCGATGAGCTCGTGTGGTGGGCAGATGCGCTGAAAGCGGCGCGCGATAAAAATGCCACAACTAAATAGAGAAAAAGAAAAATCCCTCGACAGATGTCGGGGATTTTTTATTGAGGATCCAATAAACTTACTTTGATGAATTTTTCTTGGTGGGACGGCGTGTTTGCTTGGGCTTGGAAGACACCTTAGGAGTGTCCTCCTTTCTGGTTATCACTATGGTGATGGAGATCTTTTTCAGGCCGGCGTCGAATGCCCGGTTGAGCACCCCATGCACAGTAACGCTGTCTGCAACGACACTTCCCACTGCAAATTTCGCAATCTTCACGAGGTCTTTTCTTTCTTTCGCTTCCTTATTCATTTATCCCCCTTCAACAAGAGACGCTCGATGACTTCTATCCCAAGTATAGAAAATGAACGCGCAAAAAGCAACTTATTCTACCTCTATCTTCGTCTTTATCTCCTTGAACTCGTTCTCCACCTCCACAAGACGATCTTTACTCAGCTTGATCAACTCCCCCGCTTCGCGGATCTTCACGAGCGCTTCCTCAAGATCGATCTCCTCCTGCTCTTCAAACCAATCCGAGATCTTCTTGATGTCCTCCAGATACTTTTTTAGGTCGTGGGGCTTTTGTGCTGCCGGTTGTTTTGATGTTTTTGCCATTGTTGATAGATTTTATGATCGAGCCGATCTCGCCGTCCGCGACAGTGAGCGACATCTCGTCGCCCGCGCGCAGACCGACCGTGCTCCGCACTACTTTACCATTTCTTCGCGCGATAGAATAGCCGAGCGCGAGCTGGCGCGCGGGATCGTTGTGCTTGATGGCCTGCGCGCCGAGCGCAAGCGTGGCCTTCGCGTTCTCAAGCGATCGCTCGAATAGATTGAGGAGGCCATCCCACGTGTTCGTAAGCGTGTTCTCCACGCGCTGGAGTTCGAAGGGAAATCGGTCCATCAATCCCGAAAACTCGCGCACCTTTGCGTATGCCTCCTCCCACGACCGGCTGAGCAAATGCGCGGCGGCGGTCGGCGTGCTCGTCATGTAGTCCGCGGCGAGCGCCATGAGCGGCACATCCTGATCGTGGCCGATGCCCGCGATCACCGGCACCGGGAAATCGATGACCTCGCGCACGAGCGCCTCGTTATTGAACGCCTGTAATGATTCAAGCGAGCCGCCGCCGCGGATGATCACGAGCGCCTCGATGCCCGTGCCGCGCGAGCCGGTATCCTCAACCATCTCACGCATCGCGCGGATCGCCGCGAGTAACGGCGCGGCCGCCTGCGCGCCTTCCACGCGCGAGTCGATCACGTTTACCTTGAACCCGAACTTTCCCAAATTATTTTCGAAATCGTGGATGACCGCGCCTTTCATAGAAGTGATGACGCCGATGCGCTGGATGTAATCCGGCAACATGCGCTTGCGCGCCGGGGCGAACACTCCTTCCGCCTCCAATTTTTTGCGAAGATCGTCGTATGCTTTTTTCAAAGCGCCTTCGCCCACCAGCTCCACTGTGTCGGCCACGAACGACAGCCGGCCGTTCTGGGGATACACGTTCGGATGGCCGTTCAGGATCACTTCCATCCCGACCTCGAGCGCGATGCCACACAACTGATAGTTCCGCGCCCACATGATCGCGTCGAGCGAGCCGAGACTCTCTTTATCTTTGATGCTGAAGTACACGTGCCCGCTTGCGGCGCGCTTCAGCTCCGAGATCTCGCCGATAATCCGCGCCGATTGCGATTTGAAAAATACATTGAGGACTTCGATGTATTCCGCGATGGTGAAAATCTTTTCTTCGGCGAGGTTCAATGCCATAAATTGATTATAGTATAAAAGCATGATGGTCGTTGTTCAAATAGCGCTATCACGCAATCACGTGATATATGAGCAATATCTATATTTTGAAATCACATTTTGTGATTTCAAAATGTCCAAAAGATAAGCTTATTCCCGACACGCCCGCTAATGACCGAATGATGGGGAGAGTAGATAATTTCGATCCAACTACTTTTTCGCTTCCTCGTGCTGGGCGCGCTTATTATAGTAGGCGCAATAGTCGCAATCGGCGCTCGCAGCGGGAATCTCCGGATCCATCAAACATTTGTGCATATTGACGATCGTCTGCTCGATCCAATCGGTGTTGCCGACGTATGGGATCACTTTTATATCGAATTCCAGCTTACCATCAAACGCGGGCGCGTCGGCGTCGCCGTTACAGTACACAAAATAACCGATCGGCGAAACCTTAAATCCGTTCTTGCGGAAAAGCCACTGGTAAATTTCCATCTGCCGCTTGTAGCCGTCCTGCCACTCGGCGTCGAGCGACACCTCTTCCGTCTTTGACGTCGCCTTGTAATCCACGATGTGCAGTTCCCCCGTCGGCGCCACCCACACGTCGTCCACGCCGCCACGGATGAGCAAGTTCGTCGGCTCGTGCAGGAATTGAATGCCGCGTCGCAAAGAATCGCGCCACGCATCGAGTTCCTTGTGCGCATACGGCACCGCGTCGATGTCATACTCTTTCATTAACGGATGGACACTGCCAGCCGCGCGATGGATATCGAATTCTTTTTTAAGCAGCGCGTCCACGGCGCTGTTCAGCGAGAACGGAAATCCCGGCGGACGCCCTGTGCCGAGCCGCTTATCTATATAAAAGCATCGCGGGCATTGCACGAAGAGATCGATTCCGCTCCGGCTGACCGTGAACGGCGCGGGCGACTTCGGGTCGAAAATATTGCGCGACCGCTGGGGATTATAGTACGTGGACATGAAAGTATGAATTTAATCTCATTATAATCTCTCCGAGATAAAAAGTAGAGCACCCGAATGAGCGCTCTAATCCTTGCCTGCAAAAAATTTCAATGCACCCCAATCGACATTTTCCAGACGGAAGGCCGCCAATTGATCAGCTACCTCGTCCAGCCAACCACTCGCAATCAGATCCGCAAATTCAAAAAGTTCTTCCCTGGAATTATGGACTGCGGCGGTCTTCTTGCAGCTCCGTAATTCAACTGCGCTCGTCAGCGTCTTGCCGCTACGATTGATATTGGTCGAGACAACCTCAAATCTTTGCAGGAGTAACGCCGGCTTAAAGGTCTCACGATAGAATGTTGTTTGATGAACAGAACAATATTCTGTTACGCTCAGCATCCATTCCCGAGGAAGATCAATCTTCTGGCCCGGTTCCTTGAGAAGAAAAGAAAATGCGAGGAACCGAATAAGGGTATCCACATCTTTACGAAACTCGTTCAGAAATTCCGTATCCTGCCCTCCAAGCTTGTGGATTCGCAGGAGGCTTTGGGTTGCTTTTTGAAGGTTGGGCTCCATAGTTCCTCCTAACGAATATGGATGTCGCTGCTTATTCTATATCACGCGCCCAAGATAAGAGCAAATACCAAAAAGGCCGCTCCCAACGCGGAGAGCGGTCTTTTATTTCATTGACATGTGATCTCGTTTCTAGAAGCGAAATTCAAAGCCGGCGGTCTGCCTTGCTATTGCCAGCTTGACGAGCTCTTTGATGAGCTGCGATTCCACCTTGAGCACCTCCTTTATCTCCGACAGGTCTTTGAGGAGGGCCTGATGGGTGTATATTCCCCTTTTGCCGTTTACAAGCATAAGCGTAACGATTGTTTGAATTTATATGGTGCGACCTTTTCGCTCCGACCTGCTTAATACTACGACCCACCCCGCAGAATATTACATAATAAAAGAGCCCACTATATGTGGGCTCGTGTCAACCTCCGGTAACGCAAAAATACGGTTTCTTGCTTGGCCTTGAAAGAGGTCAGATGAAAATCTTTGATCATCCCAACCTGACAGTCGAACAGGCGCAATCCGCTGCCGAATACCACGGGCTCGATCGTGAGGCGGATCTCGTCGATAAGGCCATACTCCAGAAAATAGCCGTATGTCTCGCTCCCTCCGAGCAACGCAATGCGGCGATATTCGCCGATGACCTTTGAAAAAGGGATATTGTTCGGATTCCAGAGCAGGAGTTTCTTTCCCTTCCGCTGGGTGGTCCCGACGGATCGCGTGAGGACGATGCAGTTCCTTTTTGAGAGGCGCTTTTGGACAAGCTTGTACGTGTTGTGCCCCACCACGATCACGCCCTTCTTTCCCAAGCGATCCAAGAACGCGGTGAACGACCTCGCGTCAACGTTACTCCTCCAATCAATCGTCGATTGGCCGGGATAGCCGATATATCCATCAAGCGATTGAACGGCGAACAGAGTGATGTGAGGCTGGGAATTCATTTAAACTCCTTCCAGAGCGGTGAGTAGAGATCGTTCTTCGGATCAACGACCGATTGGCGATACGTGTCCTTGTCGGTGAAGACGACGAACTTCGCGCCGCGCAACAACATGATCGGCGTTCGTTCGCTGCCTTCGCCCATGAGCAGTACTGCCATGGATGATAATCCATCAACGATATTTTTGGTAGTGTGCTGAAGAAGCCGCCCGAAAATATCCGGCACGCCCCGGTAATCATAGAGCGGTTCCATACCATAGAACCCTATCGAAATTCCCATCGTCCCGTGGCGGAGCGGAATGATATGGCTGTCGGTGACGACGACAGCGAGTTTTTTTATCTTATATTTCTTTTTCAGATACGCACGGATCTCCTTCGCGAGCGCGGAAGGCCGCTTCGGCCACAAAATATAATATCCGTTCGCGTTGCTCTCATCGATGCCCGCGTTCGCGATGAGCGTGTGTCCTTTAATAGTGATGTAAAGATTCTTCCACGATTTGAGGTGGCTGTGCGCGTACCGCTCCGCTTCGCGCTTGATCAGCGTCTCCTTTTTTAATCCCTTTTTCATCTTTACGCACCGCCCCTGGTGGATGGCAAGAATTTTAGAAGTGATGAAAACGATATCCCCTTCACGAAGCTTGGGCAGTGAATCGTCGAGTATCGGATAAATGCTGTCTTTTGGCGGCAGGATCGGCCGCGTCTTTACCGGAATAAATCTCATTGCCATATTTTTATAATATCCCTTTCGCAATTTTTTCGCGCATCTTCGCCACATATGCGTTGAAGAAAAACAGATTGTGGAACGTGAGCAGCGCGCCGCCGGTGATCTCATTGGCGCGAATAAGATGAGCAATGTAGGCGCGCTGATATTTCTGGCAGATGAGGCATTCGCACGAGGCGTCGATCGGGCCTTTATCTTTGAGCAGCGCCTCCTTACCGAAATCCACGCGGCCCTTGCTCGTGAACGCGATGCCACGCCGCGCGTAGTGCGTCGGCACCGTGCAGTCGAACGTGTCCACGCCGCCCTTGATGATCAGTTCAATATCTTCGATATGTCCCATGCCAAGAAGATGGCGTGGCTTCTTTTGATCGAGTAATGGCACGACCCACTTTAAAATTTTGCGCGACTCCTCTTTTGATTCGCCGATGTCCCCGCCGATGCCGAATCCGTCGAAGCCATCCATCCGCGTGATCGCACGCGCACCCGCTTTGCGCAGATCTTCAAAGTCCGCGCCCTGCACGATGCCATAGAGCGCCTGGCGTGACGTACGCGCCGCGAGCGAGCGCTTCGCCCAGCGATGCGTCCGCGCGAGCGACTGCTTCATGTAATTGTGCGTAGCACCCGGCGGCGGGCATTCGTCGAACGAGAACATGATGTCCGCGCCAAGCTTCTCTTGGATCGCGATCGACGTCTCGGGATTCAGGAAAAGTTCCTCGCCGGTGAGCGGCGAGCGAAAGTGTACGCCCTCTTCTGTTAGGCGCACATTGCTTGGTTGGTGTCCCTTATCAATAGCCTGCTCAATTTTGCCGGGATAATATTTGATGGAATGTTTGCCGACGCCAAGATCGCGCCCGAAGCCGAGCGAGAACACCTGAAATCCGCCCGAGTCCGTCATCGTGGGCTTCGGCCAATTCATGAACTTATTGATGCCGCCCGCGGCCTTCACGATCTTTTCGCCGGGCTGAAGATGCAAGTGATACGTGTTCGAGATGAGGAGTTGTGTTCCCGTCGCCGCGATCTCATCGCTGCGTAAGGCCTTCACCGCCGCGAGCGTGGCCACCGGCACGATCGCCGGCGTCATCACTTCACCGTGCGGGGTTTTTAACACGCCAAGCCGCGCGGCGCTCTTTTTAGACCGTTTTAATACTTTGAACTCGATCATTTTCTGTAAGTGTATCGGAAGACATAGTAAAAACAAAATCACCCCTGAGGGGCTTCGCGGGGGCACGTAGGTGCCGAGCGTGAGGGCGCGGCCACCAAGCCGCGACCCATCCCCGAAAGGGTGATTTTGTTTTTGCTATTGCTGCGCCGGGATCATCGGACCTCCCGGGGTGCTCGTAACAATTCCCGTCGGCGTTTCCGGTTGCGCGGGTGATACCACGCCCCCGCCGCCATATACCTCATGGTATTGCATCACGGGATAACCGCGATAGTAACCGCCGTACATGCTATGCAATGCGTCGCTAAACTCTCCCGCTTTCACACCGATACAGAAGACGATAATGAGCACCACGATGCCCACGATCCACCACAGTATGCGGTGCATGCAATAGTGACCGCAGCCGCAGGTGCATCCCGGACCGCACGCGCACGTCGTGTTTCCTGTCGAAACTATCTTTCCATTTTTCTCTTCAGCCATTTTTAATGAAGTTAAAACTTGTTAAAAACAATAACGACCTTTTCTTTTCTCTATTATATCCTATAATCCAACATTATGGAACCTCGGTATGATCCCGCAGTGGAGAAGAAAATATACGACTCATGGGAACAATCGGGGTATTTCGATCCGGATGTTTGCGTGGAGAAAGGCGTGACCGCGTCGGACGCGGAGCCTTTCTGCGTGGTGCTTCCCCCGCCGAACGTCACCGGGGTTCTTCACATTGGCCATGCGTATGAGGATACCCTCCAAGACATCGTAGTGCGGCATGCGCGGATGCGCGGTATGCGTACGCTATGGATCCCCGGCACCGATCATGCCGCGATCGCCACGCAGGCAAAAGTGGAAAAGGAAATCCTGAAAGTAGAGAAAAAATCGCGGCGGGACCTTGGCCGCGAAGAATTCTTGCGGCGCGTCAACGAATTCGCACAAGTCAGCCATGATACCATCGTTCAACAGATCAAACGACTTGGCGCATCGCTCGATTGGACCCGAGAGGCCTACACGCTGGACGAGAAACGTAACCTGGGCGTTCGCACCGCGTTCAAAAAAATGTACGACCTCGGACTCATCTATAGAGCGAGTCGGGTCGTAAACTGGGATCCGAAGGGCCAGACCGTCATTTCCGATGATGAGGTCCAGCATGAAGAGCGGACGACGAAGCTCTATACGTTCCGTTACGATAAAAATTTTCCTATTCCGGTTGCAACCACACGACTCGAAACAAAGTTTGGCGACACTGCGGTGGCGGTGCATCCCGACGATAAACGATATGCGGAATATGTCGGAAAAACGTACCACGCCGACTTTTGCGGGGTTCCGCTCACTATCCGCGTTATTGCCGATCCGACCGTTGAGAAAGATTTTGGCACTGGCGCTCTCGGCGTCACTCCGGCACATAGCATCGTGGACTGGGAGATCGCCCAGCGCCACGATCTCGCGATCCCTGTTTCCATCATCAACCTTTATGGAAAGATGATAAATGTTCCCAAGCCGTTCGAAGGAGAAACCACCGCGACGGCGCGAGCGATGGTCGCTGATGAGCTCAAAAAGAGAAATCTGATCGAAAAAGAAGAGGACGTGAAACAAAATGTTTCGATCGCGGAACGCACCGGCGCGATCATCGAGCCGCTCCCCGCGCTTCAATGGTTCGTCGACGTGGATAAACAATTCAAACAGAATAACGGGCACACGACCACATTAAAGGCGCTGATGCGGGAAGCCGTTGAAAGCGGCGGGACAACCATTGTCCCCGAGCGCTTTGAGAAAATATACTTCCATTGGATCGATAATCTTCGCGATTGGTGCATATCGCGGCAAATATGGTTCGGCCATCGTATTCCTGTCTGGTATCGCGAAAGGAATGGTGTTCAAGAAACACATGTCGACATCGACCCGCCGAAAGACGATGGCTGGGAGCAGGATCCCGACACACTCGACACCTGGTTTTCTTCGGGGCTCTGGCCATTCTCAACACTTGGCTGGCCCGATAAAACAAAAGACCTGGAAATATATTTCCCGAATTCGTTCATGGATCCCGGATATGAAATCCTTCAACTTTGGGTTGCGCGTATGATCTTGATGAGCGGCGTGATCATGGAAGACGTCCCCTTCCGAAAAGTATTGATCCACGGGATCGTTCGAGACAGTAAAGGCGAGAAGTTCAGTAAGTCCAAAGGCAATGGCATCGATCCACTACTCCTCGCAGACAAATATGGTGCGGATGCTCTCCGCATGACGCTCGTGATCGGCGCAGCGCCTGGTAATGATGTGAAGTTTGATGAACAGCGCGTAAAGGGCTACCGGAACTTCTCCACGAAGATCTGGAACATCGCGCGGTTCATCCAGATGAACAAGCCAGAGGGTTTCGCCGATGACGTCGACGCAGGCGCGGCAAAACATATCGCCGCCCGCGAGGAAATAAAAGAGCTCGCGGCGCTGAAGGCGGAGGTCACGAAACATATCGACGACTTTGAGTTCCACCTCGCCGCGGAAAAACTCTATCACTACGTCTGGCACACGCTCGCGGACAAGATCATCGAACAGGAAAAGAAAACGCTCGCCGGTGGCACCGACGCGGAAAAGAGCGAGTCGTATGCCCTGCTCGAGCACCTGCTCCTCGGATCGCTCACCATGCTCCATCCCTTCATGCCGTTCATCACCGAAGAGATCTACCAGATCTTCCGTCCGGGAAAGATGCTGATGGTAGAACAGTGGTAGCATGCCCAGCACACCCGTCATGCTAGAATAAAGCGATGGTGATGCTCGTCATCTCGCTCGTGTTCGGGCTCCTCCCGGGCTTTGCGTGGCTCATATTTTATCTCGGCGAGGAAACACACCCGGAGCCGAAGCGGCTGATCGCGTTCACGTTCGTCGTGGGCATGGCATTCGGCTTCTTCACCGTCGCCATAGAGAACATCTTCAGCGGCTGGGCGTCAGGGGTCGGCATCCAGGAGCTTTCGCTCCTTTCCCTCTTCGGCCTTGCCGCCATCGAAGAGGTCATGAAATTCTGCGCCGCGCACTTTGCCATAAATCGGAGCCCGGACGTGACCGAGCCGGTGGATGTCATGATCTATATGATAGTGGCGGCGCTCGGATTCGCGACGCTGGAGAACATCGGCGCGATCGCAGGACTTACGGCGCAGGCCCTCCTCCCCGCAGTGTTCGAGACGGTCTCGCTCCGCTTCGTAGGCGCCACGCTTCTGCACACGCTCACGTCGGGTATCGTCGGTTATTACTGGGCGGTCGGCATGGTAAGGGGGAAGGTGGCATTGCATGTCGTGATCGGCCTTGTGATCGCCGCCGTTTTGCACACCACCTTCAACTATCTTATACTTACCTATGGAGGCGCGGTCTACTCTGTGGTATTCTTGATAGTGGTCGGGTTCTTCGTGTTAGCTGATTTCGAAGCGATCAAATCCAAATCCATCAACCTTATAATATGATCATGAACAGCGAGGACGAAAAGTTTTTTGAGGGTCTTTCCGGTGCCGGCGCCAACACGGAAGCTGAGGGCGAATACGCCGTCGAGCTCGTGAAGGCAAGCGGCAGCACGCTCTCTGCGTCCCCCGCCACCGCGCGCCCAAAGATGATCCGCACCAAAGATGAGAAAGAAGATCTCTGGGCCGACGGCGAACCGGAAGGCCAGCTGACGGTGGACGTCTATCAGACGGCGAACGACATCGTGGTGGAATCCGCGATCGCGGGCGTAGACCCGGACGATATCGACGTGAACGTGACCACCGATTCGATCTCCATCCGCGGTTCGCGCAAGCGCGAGAAGAACGTGCGCGACGAAGACTATCTCTACCAGGAATGCTACTGGGGCAAGTTCGGCCGCTCCATCATATTGCCGCAAGAAGTGGATCCCGAAAGCGCGGCAGTGAAGTTCAAGAATGGCATCCTCACGGTGACGCTCCCGAAGGCGAACAAAAAGAAGACGCGGAAGTTGAAAGTACGGCTGGACTAGTGGACAAGGGGCTTAACCGACGGGAATGTTCCCTGCCAGACCAATTGGCCCGCGTTTGCATTTAATATTGTTGGACTCTGTATTTTAAAATCACACTTTGTGATTTTAAAATACAGCACAATCCAGCGTATTCTTTGAATATGCCCTAGTGAGCGAAACATACGTACTTTCCCCCACTGGCTCACTTGCGTAAAATCGGCATTTCGCCTATGATACTTTCACATAAATCAACCACTACGAACATGAGGAAATGCGCGCGATGCGGGAAAACTTCACAGATGGGCGGACACCGGATATTGCTCCGCGGCCATTACAATCCGACAAACTGGACCCGAAAGTATCCAAATTTGCAGTACGCGACGGTAGACGGCAAGCGGATGCTCGTCTGCACCGGCTGCTTGCGGACGATCCACAAAGCCCCGCGGAAAGCGGTAACGAAGAGGGCGGCAGTTGCGGCGGCAAAATAAAATTTTTAAATGAAAGGTTTCAATCCTGAACGAAATCTCCTCGCTCCTTCGGAAACGAGGCTTTCCGAGTCGCAAGAGGCACTCTATCCGTTGCTCGTTCCGGAAAATGAGCGTAAAGCCATCCGAATGGATGACTTTCGAGATCTTTATGATGTTGATACAGACCTTGCGTATGTAGAAAAAATGGAGGCGAACTGGGCACGCCAAAATGCAGAAGGAGGGATTTCAGAAAGTTCAATGAAGGGCGGAAAGTTATTCGAATCAATCGTCAATTATGGCATTGATAAAGCCGGGTTTTTAGGTGCCGATGCAAGTGTGATTGTTGCCTCACGATTTGACGATATTGACCGCGGCATTGACAGCATTGTTGAATTTGAAGATGAAGGAATGACATCTCATATTGCGCTCGGGATCGATGTAACAAGAAATCACGAAGATCTGACTAAAAAATTTCAAAAAATCAAAGCGTCGATTGATAATGAGGAGCTTTCTTCGGCAAAATATTTCAAATCACGAAATTTCCGGGGAGAATTAAGCCATGTCGTGCGCGTGGTTGTCGGAGCGGATCAGCCGGCGATTGATAATGTTTCCGACCTTATTGTGCGAACTATCCGATTGCGAAAAACCATCAAACAAAGAGGGCAAGAGCAACCGTCGGAAGAGGTCGGCGAGCATCTGAAAAAAGAACTAGAAAGAAATGCAGCAGCTCTTGTAGAGAATCCACTGCAATGGATCATACTGCTTGAAATGAAACAGCAACTCGAAGGATTCCTTAGTTATGCGGAAAAAAATCAAAAACCTTCAGTCGCCGCCGAATGCACTAAAATACTTAGTATCGTCGACGGAATAATAAAGGATAAAAAAGCGGATGGACAATCGCCAGATGAAGAGATACTCTTGAACGACAGAGTTTATCAACTCATCCAACAAGAGGTAAAAACATTTTAGCGGGCCGTAGTATACCGGTAGTACGAGCGCATGGGGTGCGTTTAGAGCGGGTCCGATTCCCGCCGGCCCGACAACAAAACAAAAGCCACATCTGTTATAAGTCGACGTTCGACGATTGACGAATCAGCGACCGCATTATACCATTCAGGTGCTCTTTCATAATCGCCAAACCGATTTTTCTATGTCTATTGAAGCGAGTGCAGAGCGGATAGCTCTATCCGTTGTGCACTCGCTTCAATCTCCGGCGGGTAGAAGGCGTGGTCCAAGTATGTGTAGACCCAAGAAGGTCATTCTCCTGGTCGGCGACAACGAGCAGGAACTCTCGGTGCTCAAGTTCACGCTTGCAACCAATGGCTATAGCGTCCTCGCCGCAACGAACTCATCCGAGGCGGTAGATGTGTTCAAGAGTGCCCCATCGATCGATCTCGTGATAGCGGATTTCGGAATGTCGACGACAAACGGTACGCCGCTCGCTGAAAGGCTAAACCGGTTGAATTCAAACGTGCCGATAATCCTGCTCGGCAATCCGGCAGAGATGTCCAACGACCCTTTCCCCGCCAATGCGCTGCTCGCCAAGACAATTTCATCCACCGAATTGCTAGAGCGGGTTAAATTCATGACGGCGCGTAAACGCGGTCCGAGGAAGAAAGTGCCGACGCAAGAACCGGCGGCCTCAAACCGCCTTGTAGCACAGGGTGTTTATACCTAGCGGTACGCGACGACAGATAGCCTCATGGGCATTTGCATATTGCAAACGGCCCATTTTTTATTTATAGTACAAACCATGGAAGAACAACTGATCCAAAAACATTGTGTACCGTGCGAGGGCGGCCTTCCCCCGCTCGACCACGAGTACGTGCAAAAATACGCCACCCAGGTGCCGGACTGGAAGGTTTCCGCTGATGAAAAGAACATCACCCGCGAGTTCACTTTTAAAGACTTCACCGAAGTGATGAAATTCCTGAACGCGGTCGCCGACATCGCGAACGCCGAAGATCATCACCCGAATGTGTACATCTACGATTTCAATAAGATCCGCTTCGAGCTCACCACCCACGCGATGAACGGCCTCTCGGAGAACGATTTCATTCTAGCCGCGAAGATCGACGCGGTAAAGGCTTGACTTATCTGCGTCCGAAATATATTTTTATCTCAGGAGGTTTTTTAACGTGCTAATCGCGGAACTGCCGGTAGTATCGTCCAGAATAGGAAACGTAGCGATCGACGTGGACAAGATTACCGCCCTTTTGGAATCCACGCTTGGTCCCCTGCGGAAACCGATCACCCACTTCCACTGTCTGACCGACCCTTTCGGGCGGACGTTCCTTCAAAAAGCAATCTACGACGCTTGCACATTTTATACACCTATCCCTTCGTGGAAAGCTCTAGCCCAGGAGTTAGCGAGGATCCATCGCGAGACTCGTTTCCATGTGTCTCCAGATGACCACGAGGGACAAGAAATGGGATGGGAGATCAACCGACTGGACGTGGGCCCAGATAAAACGGAGGTCGCTATAAGTGTGTATCGGACATGGATATGAGTGCCAGCGCGATTCGTCGCACCGGCACTTTTTATTTTACTATCAACATCACCGGGGAGAAAAATGCAGGCGAGATAAGGAAGGGCGACGAGACGTACTGGCAAGTACGATGAGGAGCCCTGACGCAATCGCAGCCGTATTCTTCTCCCCGCCTCAATTAAAAACACCAGCGCAACGCTGGTGTTTTTGTTCAATCCCGTCAGATTTCTGGCGTAACAGCCAGGTGGGTGAGCTCAACTGAAGCCCGCAGGCGACAGAGATAGTTGCTCTCCCTTAAATAATGTTTGATCCGAAATCTGCGCGGGATCTACCTCCATTATACCACCGCCCTGGAAAAAGTTATCAATGTGGATTAGAATCATCCTGCAATGAAGATCCAAACCCGGAAACGCATATTTTATGTGCTGGTCCTTTTGTTTATCGTGATCGGCGCGGCGGTCGTGTCCTATGCCGAAGGGTGGCGTATCAATTTTTCCACGCTCGTAGCCGAGAAGGCCGGCGGCATCTACGTCCATTCATATCCCGATAACGCGCAGATCACCCTGAACGGGAAGCCCATACAGAATCAATCGGGATTTTTGAGCCCCGGAACGTTCATCTCCGGACTTTTCCCGAAGAACTATACCCTTACGCTCAAAGCGACGGGCTACGACGCATGGACTGAAATGCCTCAGGTCGTACCGTCGCTCGTCACAGAAATGAAGTACGCGGTGCTCGTGCCAAACAAAGCGACGAACGTCGCGACCGGCACCGCCGCGGTGGCCGGCTACTTTGAGGCGGCCGGTAACGTCGTCGTTACGAACGCCAACGCGACCGTCTCAGGCGTCGGCAAGATCATCGGATACGGCACCGTCGTGAGTCACAGCACAAACCTGAAGACCGCGGTCATCCGCGCGGTGAACGCAAAGACCGGCATCGCCACCTATTCGCTCTACGACTTCACGAATGCCACGAGCACGAACTTTTCCACACTGCTCAGAGCATCCGGCATCAAATCCACGACGACCAACAACATATTCGTAGATCCATACGACGACACGAGCGTGATCGCCCGAACTCCGGCGCAGATCGTGGCGATCGAAGCAGACACGCATCGCGCGACCATAGTCGACACGGCTCCCGCCGGCGAGACGATCGAATCCCCCATCGCGGTGTCACCATCGGTAATGGCATGGGCGCGCTATACTGCGGGCACCCCGACCGCATCCGGAACCTCGCAGATCGTCGTCTACGATAAGTTCTCCGGAGACACGGTCGATGAATCGCTCATCGTCAAAGGCCCCATTACACAGCTCGCGTGGGTGCGAAACAATATTCTCGGCATTTTGGGAAGCGACAACACGCTCTATCTTTATAATGTATCGAATGAACAGCTGACGTCCCTCGCCAATGACGTGAAGCATTTCTATCCGGCCGCGGACGGCTCCTCGCTCGCGGCGCTCGAATACCACAGCCTGGAAATTTTTTCCTTCACCACCCAGAATTATTATCGCTTCAACCTTCCGGAAGCGGCGAACGTGCAGGGACTCATCTGGTACAAGGATGACGCGCATCTCTTCGTGCAATATCCCGACCGCGTCGCGTTCCTCGATTTTGCCGATACCAATCTAAAAAACCTGACCACCGTTTCCGCCGGCACTGACCCGTCGTATGACGCGCAGGAAAATTCCCTCTATCTTATCGATCAGGGCCAGAAACTGTTGCGTTTCGATTTTCCGCAGTAGGATAACTGCCCATCGTGTGCCGTCGCGCCCGCGAGAGCAGTTCCTGTTGCACCAGCTTTGCTTTTTTGCTCCCCACGGCGGGGAGTACGATGCGATTGTGAACGGGATCGTGCTGTGACCCGGTCATCAAAATGATGACCTTACTTACCCCGGCCATGCGGTCGAGCGGGCTGCGCTGGATGTTCACGTTCTGGATCTGGTGATACAACGCCGCGAGCTCGTTACGCTCCACATATCCGTAGGTCATGATGAATGCTTCGTCCGTGAACATATAGGTGTAAAAATGATATTCAAACCAGGTCCACAGAACCATCGCCAGAAAATAGAGCACGCTGAAAAGCGCCAGCAACTCTACCCCGTAGTCGACGAAGGGGGCGTAGAATGACGGCGCCCAACGCTCGCTGTACCATGCGGTACCGGTCAGTATGAAGAGAAACATCGCGAGCTTGATCCGCCTCGAAAGAAAGAGCAGAAACGCACGCTTGCCGAGCGAATGTTTACGGTGGTTTTCCATACCCATGATATAATATGATTATAGCATCCATATGAAACTTCCCCACTCCTTGCGCGTGATCATCCTCCTGCTCCGGGTCGCGCTCGGGCTCAACTTCTTCTATCTGGGCTTCAGCGCGCTCTTCAGTCCCGCGATCGGTAAAGATATTCGCGCGCATTCGTTCGGCGATCTCTACTCCTGGCTTGCCACGCCCGCAGTGGCAGGCAGCCAGACCGCCTGGATATACCCCATCGCACAATGGGCGTTCCTCATCATCGGTATATGCCTCGTGCTGGGATTGCTCACCCGCGTGGCCTCCATCGCAGGCATCATCCTGGCCCTCGTAAGCTATCTCCCCACGATAAGCTTTGCCACGATCAACGTCGCCCAGTTCGTAAGCGACGAGGTGATCCTTGTGATCTGCCTGCTCATTATTATTTTTTCAAACGCCGGGGCGTACCTTGGCCTCGACAATTTCATCCACTTCCACAGCCCAAAGAAGACATAAATAAAACCACCCCTGTCTCGCTCCGACGTAAGAACGTCCACTCGCTCGACAGGAGCGGTTTTATTTATCCTTGTGCTTTTACAAGATTCGTGGGCGCGCCGTTCACGAAGGCGACGATATTATCGATCGTGGTATCGAGAATGCGCAGGAATGCCTCGTTCGTGTTAAAGGCGTTGTGCGGCGTGATGATCACGTTCGGCAGTTGCACAAGATCAGCGTCAAGCGACATATCCCCGGCCTTCATCGCCGCTTCTTCTTCGAGCACGTCGAGTCCCGCGCCGCCGAGCTGGCCGCTTTTGAGCGCCGACACGATCGCCGCGGTTTCCACGATCGCACCGCGCGCCGTGTTGATAATGTACGCGCCCTTCTTCACGAGGCCGATGTTCTGCTGATTGATAAGATGATGCGTTGAAGGAAGATACGGCGCGTGCACCGTGATGATGTCACTCTGTTTCAAAAGATCCTCAAGTGAGAGATACGGGAACCCCATCTCTTTAGCAAACGCGTCGTCGTGAAACACATCGTACGCGACCACGTTCATACCAAACCCTTTTGCCATATGAACGGCATGTTTGCCGATGCGGCCGGTGCCGACGACGCCGATCGTCTTGCCCGCGAGGTCAAATCCGGTCAGGCCTTCGGTCGTGAACTTGTGCTCGGTCTTTACCCGCGCGCTCGCTTCGCGGATCTTCCGCGAGAGCGCGAGGATCAGCGCGAATGCGAATTCGGCGACGGTGTTCTCGCCATACGCCGGAACGGACGATACCGGAATCCCGCGCGCCGCTGCGGCCGCGAGGTCAATGTGATCGAAGCCCGTCGAAAGCGTCGTGATGAACTTGAGCTCCGGCAGCGCGGCGATCACCGTGGCATCCACGGGCGAATCCATGAACACGCCCGCGATATCGAACTTTGCCGCATCGCCCGTCGGGATCTCGTCTTTGCACAGGATGCTGTCGCCGAACGCAACCTCAACGCCCGCCGCCTTTAGCTTCTCGCTGCCCGAAAGATACGATTTCGCCACGTCGCCCCACCGCTCACAGTTAAAGAATGTTGCTTTGTGTGCCATACGACCATTATACACCAACTTCAGTAATCCACAGGGCGATGATGCTGGACTGTGCTACTATGAATCCATGCCAAACGAACACGAACATCACGCGGAAGTAGCACAGCATCCCGAGGCAGCAAAGCAGTCGGATAAGAACATCATGGCGATCTTCGCCTATCTGTCCATCCTCATCATCATCCCGTTCCTTACGGACGCAAAGGATAACCCGTTCGTAAAGTATCACATCAAGCAGGGGCTCGTGCTGCTTATCTTCGAAGTGATCGGCTGGTTCGCAAACATAGTGCTTGTCTGGATCCCGGTGATCGGAGCGCTGATCATCTGGCTCTGGTGGCTCGCATCACTCGTACTCGCGATCATTGGTATTATGAATGTAGTGAACGGAAAAGAAAAAGAACTGCCCTATCTCGGCAAGTACGCGACGAAGTTCGTTTTCTAAAATAAAAAACCGGCGCCGGAGCGCCGATTTTTTATTCCTGCGCCTCGCCGTTATCGTCCGTCGGCGTGTCGTTGGTGTTCAGCTCCGCATCCGTGACCTCCTCTTCCAGCTCCGGATCGTTTATTTCGCCTGCCATCAAATTTTATAGTTAGATTTATATTCTTGCTCCCGCTCGACGACCTTTTGGGTATGCCCTGTATTATACAATAACAGAGATTAAATATTCATTAAAAGAAGTTTGACGCCGGGGACTGTTTAGCTATGATGAAGACAGGATCACGGGATCCTATGCCTTCGGGCCGACCCCGCCCCATAGATGTCTAGCCGGCAGACCGGGCGGGGGTAACTTTTATACAATATTAAGGAGAAAACGAAGTTTGAGTGATTCAAATTCATTTTCCAACATAACCGTAGAATAATAGTTAAGGCGGCGGGTATCCAGAACGCGTCCCTGCGAAAGCATGGCGAAACCCACGCCACGATCATTGATCACCGTAAAATATTCTCTTCCAAACCTTGGCGTACGCGTGAGTGGGATGGCAAAAAATACCGTGTTTGAAAACTTTTTGAGGATGATCACGGGCCGGAGGAATGTTTCAAGATCTCTATCTTGTTCATGTCCAACATTCAATCCCAAATGGCAAAACCAAATTTCGCGTTCCTTAAATAAAGGAGCGGGAACCGCATTATTTAGTTTGGATTTTTGTTTATTCCAACGCCAAAAATCTTTCTCCATCCAGCGATGGTAGCAAAGCCGGATTAAATCTATATTAAACCGCGCGTGGCCTAAAAATCCGCCACGGGCATCTCATCGATGTCCGTGTAGTCGATGCGCAGGTCGTCGAAGACGGTGCCAGCAGTATTGTTGCCTTTGCCGCCCGATTCTTCGCCGGCGCGGCGGATGAACTCGCTTTGCGCGGCGCGCAGGTCTTCCTCGCCGAACCCTTCCACGTACTCCTCGGCGCGCGCGGAGTCGGCGCGGAAGCCCGCATCAAGCGATTGCACGCGCGGACTCACTTGCAATGCCACCTGGTTGAAGCCCATCAGCGAAATGTTCTTGAGCTCGCGCACGCGCGAGAGCGCCACGTAGCCCATGCCGCGCTCGAAGGCACTGCCAAGATCGATCACTGCGGCGTCGAGCGTCATCCCCTGGCTCTTGTGGATTGTGATCGCCCACGCGAGCTTGAGCGGCAGTTGCGAAACGCTCGCACGCACCTTGCCGCCCTCTTCCACTTTCCACTGGAACCGGCCCGGCGTGATGCGCTTCTTATCAAACGTCATGATGACGGGGTTCGCCTCGACGGCGCTCGCCCCGTCGCCGTCCCCTCCTATCTCAAATCCGATCACTTCGCCGAGTGTGCCGTTCACGTATCCCGCGCCCATATTATTCTTTGTAAACATCACGCGCGCGCCGATCTTTAACACCAGCTTGTCCGGCACGTCATTATCTTTTTTTAATTTCTCGACGAGCGCGAGCGGGCCGTTTTGATACACGTCGTAGACCACGTCCGGCGTCGTGAGCTTGCGCAGTTCCGCGGTGTTGATCTCGTCCACGTTCTCGCGATGCGTGTAGAGGCGCGCGATGCCGATCGGCGCGTCCACTGCGGCGCCGATGCGCGCGTCGAGCTTTGCGACGATGTCCGGCGTCACGTTGCCCGCACGGATCGCGTCCAGGATTTCCAAGAGCTCGCCGCCGCTACTATTTTCTTTGGCATTCGCTTGCCGGTGCTGTTCGTGCAGATAGCAGATGTGCATCCCTGCGTTCTTCCACGCGGCGGAGTCGATCACAAACTTTTCACTCTCACCGTTCACCGGCGGGATCTGAAAGAAATCGCCGCAACAGATAAGCTGTAATCCCCCGAACGGCTCGGGCGAATTCCGCGCGGTGCGGCAGATCAGGTCCACGCGATCGAATTGCGCGGGATGCAGCATACTGATCTCGTCTATAATAAGCACCCGTGCGCGGCGGATGCGGTCGGTCAGGAACTCGTTCGCGCGCACGCGGTCGATCTCCTGCGCGTCCTCGTGCATGGGCCCGCGCGTCAGCCCCGCCCACGAATGGAGCGTGCGCCCGTTGATGTGACTCGCCGCGATACCGGTGTACGCCGTGACGGCCGCCTCCACCTCGTGCTGGTTCAGAAAATCGATATATTGGTTGAGCACGTACGTCTTGCCCGCACCCGGCGCCCCGGTCAGGAATACGTTCTCGCCCGTCTTAAGCAGGGCTAAAGCCGTGGATTGAAGCATGTGGGGGTAGTATAGCGCAAAAAATAAATCTGATTCATCTTCCTAAAGCTCACTACTAAGAAAGCTTCTTTTCTATAAATCGAAGGATTTCTATAACTTCTGCGCCAGATTTTTCCCACTCTTCCTTCGCTAGATCATTATTACACTCCATCCAATTAAGCACATCTTCTAATAGTTCTAATTTCGCTTTTCTTTTTTGTTGAGAATCTACTATGGCCAACGCCAATCCGACTTTTTCCTGAAATCTTTCTGGATAATATTCTTCAAAATCATCTTTTTTAAAATATCTAAAATTATCTTCATCCCAACCGTTAGGACTGTATAATTTCTTAAAATCATCAATTATCATTTTTCCATTTGAATCCCCATCGACGATTACCCAAGCATAATTTTTATAAATAGGCGTAAGGTGGGCATAAAGGAATAATCTGTTGAAATCCTCGAATTTAGCTTTTAGATTCCCTGCGCCACCAGCAGAAATAGTTCTCACTATTCCCGTTAAATTTGGAGAAAACCATTTAATTAAGTATTCCCGAATAATTCTTTCCGCTGAAGATTCTTCGAGGAAGAGCCACCCTTTCCAAATATCAAAATCGTCTAGTTCGTATCCCAGATCCTTCAGGGCCATTTTTCTTTCATCTGGGGAAATTATCTCTTTTATATTCGACGTCGGAAGTCTCTCTTCTAATTTCATGGAGGTGTAGAAACTTTTTGTCTCTGCTTTTGAACCTAAAAATTTCATCACAATATTAGAATGGGTAGAAATAATAAATTGATTATCGGAAGATTTTTCAATAATCAAAGCTAATAATCCTTTTAGGGCCTTAGGATGAATATCGTTTTCCATTTCTTCAATTATAAAAAGTCTATTCTTTGCAACACATAGATCTACTATAAAACCCAAAAGATTGGGGGTTCCGTCTCCCATTTTTTCAAAAGGAATACGATCCATATAAGAAACCGTGAGGCCTGCTCTTTTTCCATCCGGTGACGGAAAGGCAGAAATCGGAAATCCAAAAATATCCTTACAAGCTTTCTTAAATAATTCACTTTCCGGAACACTTTGATCTGAAATTCGGTCAATTTTTGATATTAATTGTTTTAAGTTCTGTTGTACTTCATTTGCAGCGGTACTCGTAACAACCGGCGAATAATCTACCACCTTACGCTTGGATAGGTGTAGAAATATAAAATTATTGGGTTCGCGATTCTCGATTTTAGAAAAACTATAACGATTTCCGTTTACAACAAATTCGGGATTCTGATGCCCATTGATTTCACTACCCAACCTAAATTCAACTCGACACGTAGCATCTGCAGGAATCATGTTAGTCGGAAACTTCAACAAGTACCCCTCGTGTACATCGGCAAGAGTAATACTTGTTAGGCCCCCACTTTTCCCTATCCTTATTTCATTTTCCGGCAATCCCACGCCGTTTTGTAATGAAAATAGAGTGTTTAAAATGGTTGATTTCCCGGAATTATTTTCGCCAATGATAACATTAACTTTTTTAGATAATTCAATTTCGCCAGACTCTTTAAAACTTTTTATGTTACTTAAGGCAAGCTTAGAAACCCACATATGAGTTAGATTTTATTATTAGCATCAGTTTAACACCTTTGATAAAAACACCAAGTGTCCAGGTACAGTCATAGCTATTAAAATATCTTCACTCCCACCCCACCTCGCTATACCCCACGCCTTCGCGGTAGCAACGAAGCGCCTGGCGGATGTAGGGAATGGTGTTCTCAGGCAGGGCGTCGAGCGGGAACCAGCTGAGGTCGTCGCACTTGGTGGGCTCCATGTTCTGCGGCTCCCCCGTCCACGCGGCCGGTTCAAAGAAGAAGTCCAACCGCTCGTCGTCGGCACGGCGATGCATCGTAAGCTTGAGCCGCAGATCGCTCGGCGCGATCGTGACTCCCGCCTCCTCCTTTGCCTCGCGCGCAGTGGCCGCCGTGAGCGCCTCGTTGCCCTCGGCGTGACCGGCCACCAGGCTGTACATGCCATCCATGTAGCCGGTGTTCGCCCGGCGAAGCATCAAAATCTTCCCATCTTTCACGAAGAGCACATACACGGAAGCGATGAGCTTGAAGCGGTCTTTCATTTTTTTATCAGATTAAAGTGGATTATCTTTACTATCGTCTCTGGCCCTACCTCCTGCTCCGCATAATATCCACGATACGTCGCGTACATCGCCTCTTCGTTTGGGAATCGCTCATGGCCTTCCCAATCGACTTCATCCAGATCCTTTATATACTTCAGCGTAACCCACGAAATAGTGGCGTGACCAAACACTTCGCCCGTTGCTTTATTTACCAACTCAATCTCATCCCCTGTCTGCAGGTTCTTATCATCGAACATACGCCACGTGGTGGTCTTCTTGCCATCGATGACGAGCTGGGCCAGGTCCGGCTGAAATTTAACGGCCTTCATGAGAAAAGTATAGTTCGTTTCGCCTGGCAAAACAAAAGACCCATTACTGGGTCTTTTGCGAGATTCGAGCACGGCTACCAACCCCAACCTGACAATATAAAAATTATAGCGGACGCTATATATTAGTCAAACTCTTTTTAATAAATATTTAATGTGCGTTTGCTACACTGCTTCGCGCGGTGGGCCTAGCACGGTTGCCGATCCCAACCTGACATTGGGGTTCGCGGGGTTCAACTCCCCGTAGGTCCACCGCCACTAGAGCAACCCCCTCACCGTCTTCTCCAGCTCTGCCTCGTTCGTGAACATAAATGCCTTGATCCCAACGCTCTCCGCCGCTTTAAGATTCTTTTCCTGATCATCAAAATAGACGCACTCCGCCGGCTTTAGATTATTTTCTCGCAACACCACTTCCCACGCCCGCGGGTCGGGCTTCACGAATCCTGTTTGCCAGGAAAAATATACTTTATCGACGGCATCGTGGATCCACGGGTAGCCACCATAATATTCTGCACGCTCTTTAAAGTTATTGGATAGGATAAATACTTTGACCCCTTTTTCGCGAAGCGCGCGCGCAAATGTTATCATCGCATCGGATTGCACCTCGGCCTTGAACCAATAATCCCAAAATGCTTGTTCGGAAAGATTGATGTTCCATTTTTTGAGCACGGGCTGCCATAAATCAAAGGATTTGCCCGCGTTCGGCTGGCACACCTTATCCATAATCTCGGAAAGTTTTGGCAAAAACGTTTCCGTCGACACGCCAAAATCTTTGGCAAAACGATCGCTCAGTTTTGGACTCTGGAGAAAAATGCCATTGAGATCGAAGATGGCGGCTTTGATTTTTTTAATACCAGTGAAATGCAAAATTTTAACGACCGTCTCCGGCCCTATTTCTTTTCCTGGATAATATCCGCGATATGCCGCGTACATCGCCTCCTCGCTCGGAAAGCGCTCATGGCCTTCCCAATCCGCATCGTCCAGATCTTTTATCGGCTTCTCCACCACCTCACCGATGATCGCGTGGCCGAACGGCTGAAGCGTTGTCTTGTTAACCAACTCAATCGCATCACCCGCCCGCAGATCTTTGTCGTCGAACAATCGCCACGTTGTGGTCTTCTTTCCATCAATGATCAACTGGGCAAGCTCGGGGCGGAATTTAACGGTCTTCATATTATGAAAGTTTCTCTATTATCTCTTTCGTGATCGCCTGCAGCTCCGCCTCCGGCGTCGCTTCGCGCGAACCGGGCCGGTAGATGAACTTGCGCGGTTCGTATTCTGTGATGCCCTCGTCCCCCGTCGTGCGCGGGATGACGTGCAAATGGAAGTGAGGGATTGTTTGCCCAGCCACCGGCTCCTCGTTCCACGCATGATTGAACCCTTCCGCGCCGAACGTTGCGCGCAACGCGTCCTTCACCTCCGCCGCAAGCGCAAAGATCGCCGCCTTCTCCTCGGGCGTCAATTCTTCGAACTTCTGCACGTGCCGCACGGGCGCCACGAGCGTGTGCCCGGGCGTGATCGGGATGTTCGTCAGGAATGCCCACGCGAGATCGTTGCGCTTGAGCGTGCGCGCTTTTATTTCCGGTAGGGTGCAGTAGATGCAGGCGGTCATAGCTATATTACCGGACACCAAATATCTTTTTCTTTAGTTCTTCCTTGAACTCCGGTTCGAAACAGGCACGCAATAAATATGACGCCAGTTCCTGATCGCGAAAATCCGACGCCTGAGAAAGCTCAAGGAATTCGTCGAAGGAAACGAGCTTCACGCTGATCCTCTCCCCGGCATCAAGATGCGGCTCTTTGACGAACTTGCAATCCCGCGCGATGAACGTGTGGATGGTCCACACGAGCGAATTGAACGGAATCCGCTCCCTGAAAGGAAACCAGTCGTCCGAAGCATACCCCGTCTCTTCCAAAAGTTCGCGCTTCGCCGCGAGCAGTGGATCCTCGCCTTCATCACAACGCCCTCCCGGAATACACGTGAATGCAGCCCGATGCGGCTGTTCCTGTTCTTCGACAAGGATCTTATCCCCCACGACCGCGATCACGTCCGCGCTGTCCGGCCGTTTTATCTTCTCAAATGTATGGGTGGTCCCGTCGAACATTTTCTGTTCCCATTGCCACACTTCGAACACCTCTCCTTTAAAGACCATTTTTGCGCCGGGCGGGAGTTCGTTCTTCATGCGATAAGCATATACCTCGTTGCGGACACGGGCAATACGAAAAGCCCCGCTCGTGCGGGGACCTTTCGTATTGCCTCGACTATTATTTCGATATAACCCTCTCTACGCCGCAGGCGTGGCCGGCATCTCCGGCAACGCATCGAACTTGCCCTTGAATTCGGCCGTCCACTTTGCCGTGTCCTCCGGAGACATTTTGGCAATGTCCGCCGCCATCTCGGGGTGAGCTTCAGCGACGTGTTTCATGCCACTCGCCGTCATCTCTTCCACTGTGTTGCCGGAGATCATTGCGGTGCAGGTGGCCGGGCCGCCCGCCGCCACGCATGTCATTTGTTTCATATTGTTATAAATTGATTACATTAGTTACATCAGTATCCCTGCGCGCACATCGACCATGCGTTCATAGTACCACAACTCGCACTATTTTATTTTCCCCCGTTGTACAGCGCGGCGAGCTGTGCCGCCGTGAGCGCGCGATTATAGATGCGCGCGTCGTCGATGAGGCCGTTGAAATAATTTGCCGTGCCGTCCGCCGTCTTGCCGACATCGATCGCGTACGTGGTGGCGCTCATGATCCCGCTTGCGGAAACCTGGCGGTCGAGCGCGCCGTTCACATAGGTCTTGATCGTGCTGCCGTCGTACGTGCCCGCGATCTGATACCACACGCCGGTCGTAAGGACCGTTCCCCCGCTCGCAGATCGTGTGTCTTGTGAACTGCCGCCGATGAAGATCTCCGTCTCCGGAATATTATTACTGTACACCGTCAAGACGTACGACGGGCGCTTTGAAATAATTTTTTGATCAACGCCTAAACCGCTGAGCTTGATCCATGCGACCATCGTCACGCCATTCGTCAGCGTGAACGCAGAATTGTTCGCCACGTTCCCGACGTACGTGCTCGTGCCGTCGAATGCGCCGGTATAGGGGCCGACATGCCCCGGCGAATAATACGTGCCGCCGGTGCCCGCCATCGTGCCGTACCAGCTGCCCGTCGCGTTCGTGCCGGAATAATCGTACGCAATCGAGTTACTACCTTCGTCCATTGGCCAAAATCCGATGAGCGACGGATCCCCGTAATCCATGGGCTCGAGCCCGA
>DATCDU010000031.1:0-29741 GCA_036510525.1 Minisyncoccota bacterium | reverse complement strand
AGCCGCTCGGATTCATGAAGATCATCCGCGACCGGACGTCGCAGGTGCTTGCACTGCGTTCGAAGAGCGAGTTCGTGACCGTCGCCTCGCACCAGTTGCGCGGTCCGGTGACGGACATCAGCTGGGCCCTGCAGTCGCTCAACAACGCGACGGGGCTGGACGACACGAACAAATCGATCCTCGCGAACGCGGTCGGCGCGAGCGATAACCTTTTGCGCCGCATTGAGGACCTTTTGAACATTGCAAAGATGGAAGACGGACAGTTTGGGTACAAGTTTGAGGACGCGGACATCTCGGCATTCATCGCAAAGGCGCTCGCGGACATCTTGCCGGCCGCGCAGAAGGCAGGTATTAAAATATATTTCGACCGGCCGCAGGATGACCTGCCGCACGTGTTCATTGATCCTAAACGGCTTTCGCTCGTTGTCACAAACCTCATCGAGAACGCGATCCGTTACAACGTGGAGAACGGAGAGGTAACGGTCAAGGTGGATAAGATGCAGGACAAGCCGTATGTGGTCGTGAGTGTGAAGGATACCGGCATCGGCATCCCTCCGGAGTCCATGGAAAAATTGTTCAACAAGTTCTATCGGGCCGATAATGCCATGAAGCTCCAGACCGAGGGCTCCGGGCTCGGGCTCTATATCGCGAAGGGCATCGTGAACGCCCACGGCGGCCAGATTTGGGCCGAGTCCGAGCTCAACCGTGGCACCACGATCTCCTTTGCACTCCCCACCGACCCGAATCTGGTGCCCAAGAACGAGGTGGGGGCAGAGGATTTATTTTAATATCGGACATCGGGAATCCCCGGGACTTACGCTTTCTCGTTTCTGCAAGAATTGCACATGAATTCAGCGTTTTGAAATCACAATTTGTGATTTCAAAACATAGTAAAAATGGGGCTATTTAGGATTTTGCCGTGATTGGGCGGCGAAAGGTTTCGTAGCTATTGAGCATTTTCATGATATTCTCGTGGATTTGCTTGTGTTCTCTTTATTGTATAAACTGGTATACGAAATGGCACCGGCGCGATCCAAGAAACAGCATAAATATGTTTTCATCGTCGGGGGAGTGATGTCGGGCGTCGGCAAGGGCGTCGCGTCGTCGTCCATTGGAAAAATTTTACAGTCGCGCGGATTGGAAGTGACGTCCATCAAGATCGATCCGTATGTGAACGTCGATGCAGGCACCATGAACCCCACCGAACACGGTGAGGTTTTTGTTTTGGACGACGGCACGGAGTGCGATCAGGACATGGGCAATTACGAACGCTTCTTGGACCGCGATCTCTCCGGCGCCAACTATATGACGACGGGGAGCATCTATAAAACGGTCATTGAGCGTGAGCGGAGCATGGGGTATGGGGGCCGGTCGGTGAGTGTGGTGCCGTACATCCCGATGGAAGTGATGGATCGCATCGACAACGCGGCAAAAAAGGCGCATGCACAGATCGTCATCACGGAAGTGGGCGGCACCGCAGGCGAGTACGAGAACATTTTATTTTTGGAAGCGATCCGCATGGTGAAGTTTCGCCATCCGAAGGACGTGCTCATCGTGCTCGTGAGTTTCCTTCCGATCATGAACGACGAGAACGAACTGAAGACGAAGCCAACGCAGCACGCGGTGCGCGCGCTGAACTCGGTCGGACTCCAGCCGGACATTATCCTTGCTCGCGCGAAGCACCCGCTCGACGAAAAGAGAAAAGAGAAGATCGCGTTCAACTGCAACGTGAACGTGAAGGACGTGATCTCCGCGCCGGACGCGGCGAGCATCTACGATGTGCCGGTCAATTTTGAAAAAGATAACCTGGGCGACATCATTTTGGAAAAACTGTTGATGCGTCCGCGCAAGAAGGATATGAAAGAGTGGCGTTCGTTCGCTCAGCGGGTGGATCACGCGAAGGATCCCGTCCGCATCGGCATCGTCGGAAAATATTTCTCAAGCGGGAAGTTCGTCCTTGCGGACTCATACCTTTCAGTGATCGAGGCGATCAAGCACGGCGCGGCGTTCTGGGGCGTGAAGCCGGAGATCAAATGGCTCGACTCAGGGGCGTTCGAGAGCGGCAAAGCGTCGGACCTGGCGGAACTCGGCAAGTACGACGGGATCATCGTTCCCGGCGGCTTTGGCTCGCGCGGCGTGGAAGGTAAACTGGCCGCCATCCGCTATTGCCGCGAGGAAAAGATCCCATATTTCGGGCTTTGCTATGGCATGCAGCTTGCCACGGTGGAGTTCGCGCGTGATGTCCTTGGCATGAAGAAGGCGAACACGACGGAGGTGGATCCCAAAACGAAATTCCCGATCATCGACATTTTGCCCGAGCAGCGCAAGCTTATGGAGGACAGCAACTATGGCGCAACGATGCGGCTTGGCGCGTATCCGGCAGTTTTGAAGCGCGGCACGATCGCAGGCGACGCCTATGGCAAGACGCGGATCTCGGAACGGCACCGTCATCGCTACGAAGTGAATCCAAAGTTTGTGAAGAAGTTGGAGAAAAAAGGATTGATCTTCTCCGGCCAATCGCCGTCGCGGCGTCTGATGGAGGTCGCCGAACTTCCGCGTTCCGTCCACCCATTCTTCGTCGGCACGCAGTTCCATCCGGAATTGAAATCGCGCCCGCTCGATCCGCATCCGTTGTTTAAAGAATTCATGAAGGCGGCGAAGGATCGCTCTGGAGGGCGCAAATAAAAAGACGACCATTTTTTGGCGGTCGCCTTCATTGCTCGCGCTTCGTCTTAGAGGCCCATCATTAAATCCCACGATCGATGTATGAATTCAAAATCAGGATTTTCTTTTAGTGATTGTTCATACAGGATCATTGCATAGGCTTTTTCCCTGGGCCGTAGGGATGGAGACTTATACATATACTCAGTGACGACCCTCATGCTTGCAGTGACTGCAGGCCATTCTCCCTTTGGGCAGTCGGCAGCAATCCAGTTGGTTACGTCCATGAAACATCCCTCAAAAGACTCTTTGATTTTGGGCTCCATGGAAGCGAGGAATCTCGTATACCACCGATACCAAATTTGGGTTTCCAGATCTTCTGCCACTTGGGTCCTCCTGCTGGAAGTAGCATATCATTGAAAATGATTTCGTCAATTTGTTTTTATTAAATAATAATAATACTCTTATCCCATGATCATCTTCCTCTACGGGCCGGACGATTATCGCCGCTCTGAAAAAAAGCGTGCACTCATAGCGGAGTTTTCGAAAAAGCGATCGGAGATCGGCCTTGGCGTTTTTGACTTGGAGGACAAGAATGCACTTGAGCCACTCGGCAATTTTTTGCGCACGCAATCTATTTTTGAAAAAGCAAAGCTGGCAGTCCTCGATAACGCGTTCGAGCTCGACGCACCGAAGTTGGCCAAGTTGCTGAAGCCTTTCGTGGAAGAAAAAAATATCACAATATTGATAGCGGAAAAAGATAAGCCTGTGAAAGCGCTCGCGTTCCTTTTGGACAAGCCGACGATCTCGCAGAAATTCGAACAGCTTGCCGGGGCGGAATGGACGGCGTTCATCATGGCCGAAGCGAAAAAGAATGATGTAAAACTTGCGCCCGCGGCGGCGCAATTTTTGGGAACAGTGTACGAAGGCGACACATGGGGTCTCGTTACTGAATTGGAAAAGCTCAGTGGCTTCGGCGGCGCTCGAGGTGCCGCGGCAAAAGTCATCGATAAAAAAGATCTCGACGTGTTCGATTTTGAGGTTGCGCCGAACTACTGGGGACTTATCAACGGCCTGAAAAGTTTTGATATGAAGAGCCGGCTCTACTCCTTTGAAACGATGCTCGCCAGCAACGATCCACCCGCGAAGATATTCAATATCCTTGCCTCACAGTGGCAAGAAAAAACCCCGCACATGGCGGAGTATGATCTGGCCGTAAAGTCCGGAAAAGTGGACTACGAAGAAGCCTTGGTGGACTTGTTGATAAGCTGAGAGAGGCGCGATTTGAGGCGGCTGGCCTTGTTCTTTTCGATGACCTTGGCCTTCGCGGCCTTGTCGAGCGCTTTGAAGAGGGCGGGGATGGCCTTTGCGGCGTCCTCAAACTTCTTTGCGACGACGAGTTTGCGGAAGCCCGTAACCTGCAGCTTGTAGGCATCCTTTCGCACGACGTTGCGTGCGTTGCGGGTCTTGTTCTGGCGGAGCGCCTTCTTGGCGGATTTGGTGATCGGCATGAGGACTAGTATACAAGCAATCAGGGGTTTTGCAAGGGTAATTATCGATCCCCGGTTTAACGGATTTTTAATCCCGCGTGAGTATTGTGGGATGGATGGATGACGTTACAAAACAGAAGATCGATCGGTGCGTCGAGGAATTCTTCCCAATGAGGAAAGGAGAAGCGATACGGTTTCCAGAAAAAACTTTCTTGATCGCTGTGGGCGTCCAAATCTCCCGCCGCGCGCTGAAGCATATAGTAGAACAGCGCTCCTTGAATGATGGCTGGGATATCGCCCATATAAAATTATTAATAAGAAGCGCACACGAAACATTGCTAGATCCTCAAATAGATATAACAAACAGCACCGGAAGATATCCAAACAGTCATTTACTTGGGAGATTCGACCGAGAGATGAATAAGGCCGTAATGATCGTTATTGATGAAGCTCGTGGCGACGAAAAGTTTATAGTAACGATTTTCCGCAAAGAAGCGGTCCAATTTTTTAAATTACAAAAAAATAACGCATAGTTTTGTATCTGGAGGGGCGGCGCCGACTTTCGTCAGAATCCCTCATCGAAAACGTATCTATCGATACGCCCCCGCAGTGGAAGCCTTTCTGCCGTCAGATACAAAACTATGCGTTATTTATAAATTCAATGTACTTCGATGCTACCTCCTAGTCAAATTGCTTTTAATGTATTTTTAATCTCCATACGCGCTATAATGAAGCCATGATATACAGCATCGAAGGTAAGCTCGCGCTCAAGGACGACCATTTTGCGGTGGTGACGACGGGTGGCCTGGGCCTCAAGCTCTTCGCGAGCCGGCTCACGCTCGAGGGCCTTCCGGCCGTCGGCGCGGACGTGAAGTTCTTTTGCCATCTCCATGTGCGCGAGGACGCACTCGATCTTTTTGGGTTCACGTCGGAAGGAGAGCTCCAGTTCTTTGAGATGTTGATCTCCGTCTCTGGCGTCGGCCCGCGCTCGGCGCTCGCGATCCTCGACACCGGGCCGCTCACCGAGCTCTCTGCGGCCATCAAAGAGAATCGCCCCGACTTGCTTACCCGCGCGCCGGGCATCGGCCGCAAGACGGCGGAGCGGGTTATCATAGAGTTGCGCAACAAAGTGCAGTCATCAAAGTCCGGCGCGGTCGTGGAGAAGATGCAGACGGACTCGGATCTCGTGGAGGCGCTCATGAGTTTGGGCTATCATCGCGATCAGGCGCGTGCGGCGCTCGGCAAGGTGGATGAAAAAGTGACCGGCACGGAGGCGCGCCTGCGCGCAGCGCTCGCCGTGCTCGCCAACAAGCACAACGACGATAAATAGCGCGCCCGCTTATGAAAAAATTTTTCAGAAATATCCACCCGCGCTCAGCCTATCATTTTTTGTGGGCGTGGGCGGGCGCGCATCTGCATCGCCATCCCAGCAAAAAATTATTCGTGATCGGCGTGACGGGCACGAAAGGAAAGACGACGACGATCGAAGTGATCAATGCCATCCTCGAGTCCGCCGGCAAGCGCACCGCGCTCATCTCGTCATTGCGCATGAAGGTCGGCGAGGAGAGCCGTAAAAACACCACGGGTAATTCCATGCCGGGCCACGCGTATCTCCAAAAATTTTTACACAGCGCCGTCCGCGCTCATTGTAACTACGCGATCATAGAAGTGACGTCGCAGGCGGTCGTCCAGCACAGGCACCGTTTTATCCAATGGAATATGGGCGTGCTTACCAATCTCGCGCCGGAGCACATCGAGGCACATGGTTCGTTTGAAAATTATCGCGAGGCAAAACTGGATTTTTTGAAATATGTCATCACGCAGGGCGGCAAAGTATTTTTGAACCGCGATGACAAGAACTTTGATTTCTTCATCGAAGCACTCGGGGACAGTCAGCCGGTCACGTATTCCAAGGACGACGAATTTTTCCACGACTCCCTGCCGCACATCCGCACCACGAAGATGCGGCGTGACAACGAGCCGCCGCATTTCCTGATGAGCCCGTTCAACGAGGAGAACATCGCGGTGGCGGTGGCGATCGCGAAGGAGCTCGGCATTGCGAACAAGATCATCGACGACGCGATCCTCGCGTTCGAAGGCGTGCCAGGGCGGATGGAGTTCATCCACGCGGGCGATGTCACCGCGGTCGTGGATTACGCACATACGCCGGATTCGCTCGAGGCCGCGTACGTCGCCGCGCGGCCGTTGTCCTCACCCAACTTCCCGCATCCGCGCCTGATCTGCGTGCTCGGCGCCGCGGGCGGTGGCCGCGATACGTGGAAGCGCCCGGCGATGGGCGCGATCGCCGCCGACCATTGCGACGAGATCATTTTAACGAACGAAGACCCGTACGACGAAGACCCGCAAGAGATCATGAATGAGATCGAGGCTGGCATCTCTATGCCACTACGCGAGGGCCAGTATATCTATAAGATCGTGGATCGCGTGGAGGCGATCAACAAGGCGATCGCGCTCGCGCAGGGTGGTGATGTCGTGATCGGCACGGGGAAGGGAAGCGAGGATTGGATCCACGTCGCCGACGATCGGAAAGTTCCATGGAACGAGCGCGCAGTGTTTGAGGCGGCGCTTGAGCAGCGGAGTAAGAAATAAAAAAATAGGCCCTGCTCCAAAAAAATGAGTGGGACCTGTGAAATGTGAGATGGGGTCAATGGGCGAATGCCGGATGCGACAATCTGAAGGATGGATGGGGTTTGGTCTGTTTCTGGTTCCCCGGTCGTCTGGCACTCGAAGGAGCGGGGACCTTCTTTTTCGACGGCCTTAGGTCTTTGACGACAGGACTCGGTCTTCGTCCCCGCGGTGCCTTTGGTTTCGGCTTAGCTTCGGGAAGGGCGTATGCCGCAAAGGGGCCCGGCTTATATCCTCTCGCTTCATATGCGAGAGGCCTGCCTGGTCGCTCGATACACGCGACACTTACTGTTAGCAATTCATTTTGCCGTGATGTGAAAGGCGCGATGGGTTCCAGTGGTTTCCTCGTGAGCGCAGCTGCCGTCTTTGCCGCCCTCGCCGCTCGTGTGATCATCAATCCCATTGATCGTCTCCGGTGAAAAAAATCCTGCCCACAGCATACCTCTATTTGTCCGCCACGGCAAGCAGCCGTATACTTACTCCATATGCAACTTACTTTCTACGGAGGCACGGGCGAGGCGACGGGATCGAATTATATTTTGGAATCGGGGGGGGCGAAGATCATGATCGATTGCGGGCTTCATCAGGGAAGCCATTACGCCGATAGGGAGAATTTTGAAACATTCGCGTACGACCCGAAGAGCGTGTCGGCGGTGTTCATCACCCATTCGCATTTGGATCACATCGGCCGCCTGCCGAGCCTGGTGCTCGCCGGTTTTAAGGGAACGATCTATTCCACTAATGCCACGCGCGATTTTGCGACGCTCATGCTGGAGGATTCGGAACACTTGCTCGCTAAAGAAGCGGAGCGCGAGGCGCGCCCGCCGCTCTATCGCGACAGCGACATTCCAAAAGTGGTCGCGCTATGGAAAGGATTAAAATATCATGAGCCGGTCGAGGTCGGCCCATTCAAGGTGGAACTCTACGACGCGGGGCACATTCTCGGTTCCGCGATCATCCATATTGAGTGCGAAGGAAAGACGATTGTCTTCTCCGGCGATCTTGGCAACGTGCCGTCGCCGCTCATCAAGCCGACGGAAAAAATTTCGGCGGCGGATTATTGTTTGATAGAATCCACATACGGCGATCGCATTCACGAAGACGTGGCCCAGCGGCGCGAGATGCTGCTCGGTGCGATCGAGGAGACATTCAAAGCCGGTGGTGTGCTCATGATCCCAACGTTTGCGATGGAGCGCACACAAGATCTGCTTTTCCATTTTCATCAGTTGCACGAGGAGGGAAAACTGCCGGATGAGCCGATATTTTTAGACAGCCCGCTTGCGATCAAGCTCACGGAGCTTTTCAAAAAGCATGAGGACTCGTTCAACGACAAAGTGGAAAATATTATGAAAGCGGGCGATGAGATATTGAGCTTCCCCGATCTGCGCGTCACGCTTTCAACTGACGAATCTAAAGCGATCAACGATGTTCCCGCGCCGAAGGTGATCATCGCGGGTTCCGGCATGTCGAATGGGGGACGCATCCTGCATCATGAACTGCGTTATCTCCCCGACCCTAAGAGCGAGGTTGTGTTCGTGGGCTACCAGGCCGAAGGTTCCATGGGCCGCGAGATGCTGATGGGCGCAACGGAGGTTCACATCTTTGGCGAGACGGTGCCGGTGCGATGCCGGAAGATCGATATCCCGGGATACTCCGCGCACGCGGACCAGCCGCATCTACTTGACTGGCTGAGCTCTATGAAAGGTTCATTAAAAAAAGTGTTTGTGGTGCAAGGGGAGCAGGCGTCGTCGGAGACGCTCGCGCATAAGATCATAGACGAATTCGGCGTGACGGCAGAGGTGCCTCATGCGAACGAGAGTGTTACACTATAAATACTATGGCCACTAAAAAAATCGATACGTCGTATCATCTTAAATATAAAATTTGCATCTCTGGGTCGGCGGAGGTAGAACACTGTCCGCCGGGCACCGTGGAGAAAGCGGAGTTGATCGGTAAGTTGATCGCGGAAGCGGGAATTGTGCTTGTAGACGGTGCGACGACGGGCATCCCGTACTATGCGGCAAAGGGCGCAAAGCTTGCGGGCGGCATCGTCATCGGCCTCTCGCCCGCGGAATCCAAAGCCGCGCACGTGCGCACGTATCATCTGCCGCTCGACTATCACGACCTCATCATCTACACCGGCTTCGGCTACTCGGGACGCAATCTTTTGCTCACCCGCTCGGCGGACGCCGTCATCACGATCTACGGCCGCATCGGCACACTGAACGAATTCACGATCGCGTTCGAGGACAAAAAGCCACAGGGCGTCCTCACGAACACCGGCGGCACGAGCGACGAGCTCGAACACATCCTCAAGATCGCGCATCGCGGCAACGGTAAAGCAGTGTTCGATCCGGATCCGAAAACACTTGTGGAAAAAGTGATAGAATTAATCCATGAAGAAGAAGAAAAAAAAGAAATCGAATAAGAAGCCTGCGGTAAAGAAGAAGGCAGCAAAGCGCGCGGCCGTCAAAAAAACTGCGCCAGCGAAAAAATTAAAGCCCATCGGCAAGGTGACGCACTATTACACCCACATCAAAGTGGCGATCGTGAAGTTCAATACCAAAGTGAAGGCTGGCACGGAATTATATTTCAAAGGGGCGACGACGGACTTCACCGAAGCGGCGAAGTCCATGCAGTTCGATCACAAGTCCATCGCCATCGCGCCGGCAAAGAAACAGATCGGCATCAAGCTCAGGAAACGCGTCCGCGAAGGGGATCTGGTGTATAAAGCGTAGGCCGGTATGTCCATCAAACACCTGACCATTGCGGCCATCGTCGCCGCGGCGACGATCGGGGAAGGCGTGTTCGCTGTGCCGTATATCATCCAGGCGTCGGGATGGCTCGTCGCACTCGGTTATTTCGTGGCCGTCGTCGCGATCGTCTCCGTCGCACATATCCTCTACCTGCGCACACTCGCGGCGACCGATGAAAGCGAGCGCCTGCTCGGCCTCGCGCGCAAATATTTTGGCGGGACGGGATTTTGGATCGGCTTCATCGCGATCGTCATCGGCCTGCTGCTCGGCTTCGTGGCATATCTCGTCCTCGGCACACAGTTCCTGCAGATACTTTTTCCCGGGATGACCTCAGGCGTCGCCCTCGCGATATTTTGGATACTTCTCGCGATCCTCGTGTGGGGGAGTGAGGGGAAGATCGCATGGTTTGAGGGAGTGGGGATCGCGCTCGTATCGCTTGCGATCCTTTTCATATTTTTCTCCGGACATCCGGGGGCGATCTTTAGCGCGGTGCCCGCTGCAGTGCCGGGCGGATTCTTTCTTCCGTTCGGCGTGGCCATCTTTGCGCTCGCGGGATGGACGTGCGTCGAGCCGGTGTATGAACTTGCGTATCGGAAGGAAGATAAAGGAATTCCGGACACTAATGAAAAACCGCTCGCACTCCCCGGCGCATTTTGGCTCTTTGCGCTTGGCACCGCGTTTGCCGGATTGCTCTATTGGCTTTTCGCGGCCGGCGTGATCGGCACGGTGCCGCACGTCACGACGGACACGGTCTCCGGCATCGCGAGCTGGCCGCTTTGGCGCAAGGATATCCTTGCGGCGGTGGGATTGCTTTCGGTTTGTGTCGTGTCCGTGCCGATCGCCCGCGAGATCCGCGGCGCGATGGAAAAGGACCTCGGATGGAGCTCGCTCGCCTCGCGTGCGATCATCGTCTTTCTGCCGCTCGCTGCGGTGCTCCTGGGATTCAATAATTTTCTCTCGATCGTCGGGATCGCCGGCGGCATCTTCATCAGCACGCAATATCTTTTGATCATCTCGGTCGGGCGCAGGACGCTCGCACTCGCTACGCGCGAGAAGGTCCTGCTCGATATCGTCGCCATCGTTTTCATCTGCGCTGCGGTTTACGAGATCTGCCATTTCGTAGTATAAAGAGAGCGCAAGCTCTCGTAGTTTAATGGATAGAATATCTCCCTCCGAAGGAGGTGGTCGTGGTTCGATTCCACGCGAGAGCACAGAGCAGTGAGACCGACCGAGGTGCATAAACGCTGACTTTTTTGAAGGCGAAAAAGCTGTACCCCGGATGGAATCGAACTCGCAACATTTTTCTGAGTACCCTGGCAGGGTGACTGAGCTGGCTCGATTCTTTCAGGCCTTCGTACTAAATAGTTTAGATAGGAATATAATGAGCTTATGAAGAAGCTCGATCCCCGCGAGTTCGGCCTGAATGACAATGCTTCCAGCCCCGCTGAAAGCGCCCGCGTAAGCGGACGATTCTACGGAGGAGGGATTTCAAAACTCCGGAAGAGAAAATTGGTCTTTTGGGCCGTAATTGTCATATTTGCTGCTGTCATCGGTGGTTATTGCTACCTGAGTTTTTATCCTCAAACTTCCGCGCCTCGCGCCGCGCAGATTTCCGTTGCGACGTCGACCGCGCCGCTCGCTGCCACGATGCAGGATGAGCTTTTTTACGTATACCAAGGCGGTCTCTTCGCTTACAATCTGAACACGAATGAGACGGAGCAGATCCCTACGTCATTCATTACCCCGAGTTCGTCTATCGTCCACGCACAGCGGCTGGGCGATGGCCTGTTGGGGTTTGATGTTGCCGTTGGAAACTGGAGTTCGTCTTCGTCCGTCTATGTTCTCGACCTGAAATCAGGCGAAACGGCAAAAAAGCTGGACATCGCTCCTAGTACGGGCATTCAAAGCTTCGATTTTATCTCTCCCGATGAGTTCGCGTATACCGAATCGGAAAACGCGACGAGCGGGTCCATGCCTCCGCCGGTGGATATATTCCTCGTCGCGAGCGGTACGACAAAACAAATAGGAACAGGCTCGGCCATGATCCCGTATGGATCCATCGTCAGCCACTCTCCTAACGGACGGTATATCTTTTTTGCGGAACAGATCTACGATACTCGCACGGATCGATGGCAGGATATCTCAAAAGGTTGTTCGGGCAACAATAGCGTATGGCTCAATAACAACATCGTTGTGCTTGATAGCATGGGTGATTGGGGCTCGCGATTGTGCTATTACGACATGGCATCAAAAATACAGACAGTGATCGTGCCGCTTCCAGGTGTGATGTCATTCGGTATCCTCGGGGATCGCATCATATATTCCGATGCGCCGACTTCGTCTATTGGCGCCCCTTTTGAGATCAGCGCATATGATGTGAATACCGGGAGTAGCACTGTTCTTATAAAGAATGCCTTGATGATGCCGTATAGCGGCCGCGATTTAGGCAATCTTGAAGGGGTGGTCTATCAGCCGCTCGCGGCCGTGAATCCGTGTCAGGACTTGGGCTGTTACGGCGGCAGCGCAACGGGAAGCTTGATGCTTTTTAACCCGCAGACCGCGAGCAGTGTGCCGCTCATATTCCAATCGCCGCCGCCTTCGGAGTCCATTGTTTTCTAGCTATGACGGCATTCTTTCATAAAAAATATTTTATCGGCATCGTTATTATCGTTGCGGCACTGATCATCGCCGCAGCGCTCGTTTTCTTCGCGCTTAAGGATCGACCGAACGATGCCGTTTTAGCGTTGCCGGATATCGCCGCGCCGAGCGGCTGGTATGCGCATCGCATGAACGATATCGGTCCTCAGTTTATCCTTTACACCCGAAGTTCCACCCTCCCTAATATCGGCGCGACCGAAGGGACGGCATGGGGTGAGCAGATTGATGTAGACGTTGCGACAACCACGCTTTCTCCGGAGGACTATATCGCGCATGAGGGTTTTGACGGGCCGGAAGGCCAAATCTTCGAATCGGGCTGGGGCATGCTCAATAACTATCGCCTGTTTACTATCCGGGGGCAGGGAGCAGAAGGTGAGCTTTTCAAGTCTGAGTTTTTATTCGCGAGCGGAACGGTATACAACTTCAATCTTTATCCCGATGACGCGAAAGATTATGCCGATCTTGATCGAATCGTAGGCGAGGTTTCTGTGGGGTTGCGCTAAAGAAGGAGGTGCCATTTTATTTATATTTTACGGGCCCACCCCGCCTGTGCGACCATGACGGTTAGATTCCCATAGAGGGCACAACGCAGTGAGACCAGACCGGGCAGGTAAATGCTACGTTTTTTGAAGGCAGTCAAAGCTACCCCGCCTGGAAATCGAACTCGCAACAAATTTAAGGCATCACCAAATTTTTAAAGGTATCTATTCTATAAAAAATTTAATAAAGAAAATGCCCCAATCAGATTTCTCCGATTGGGGCCTAAATTATTTCTTGTTGAGTTTGAGTCCCGCAGCTTCGAGCGCCCTGTTGTGGGAGCCGAAAGCATGCGCGAACTTCGACGGACTCGCCGTCCTGCCTGCCGCAGAAGCCTTTCCGATATCTTTTGCGTTCGGCGATCTCCTCAGTCGCTTCGCTTCTTTTTTAAGCTGAGCGATGAGGATGTCCGGCGTGTACCGCTTCACGTTGCTTTCGAGCCCTATGGCCGCGAGTGCGTTACCCCAAGAGCCGAACGCACCCACGAACGATGCCGAGCTCGCCATCTTGCCTTGTTTCGACATCGCATCAACATGCGGCATAGTTGGCGTCAATCCCGATCGCTCGGCTTCAGCTTTAAGCTGGGCGATAAGGACATCCTTCGGATAACGTTGTACGGCGTTTATTCTCAGACCTGCAGCGACAAGCGCCTTGGTCCAAGAACCGAACTCTCCCAAAAAGGTACCGAGCTTCGCCATCTTTCCCTCTTTGGAAAGCAATTCGATATCCGACATGTTCGGTGGCCGTCCTAACCGCTTCGCTTCTTTTTTAAGCTGGGCGATCAAAGCGGCTTTGTCCCGCCGAACTCTGTGCACCGCCAACCCTGCGGCCTTGAGAGAATTTTCCCAAGAGCCGAAGAATGTTCTGAAGGTTGCCGTACTCGCAGTTCTGCCAGCTTTCGACGAATCAATGATGTCGAGCGCCATTGGCACCCGCCCCAATCGCTTCGCTTCGGCTTGAAGCTGAGCGATGAGGGTCGATTTGTCGTAATTCTGACTCGCTTTAAGTCCGGCGGCATTGAGAACATCTCCCCACGAACCGAACGCTCGCAAAAAGGTCGTTGTGCTCGCCGTCCTGCCAGCCTGTGATGAAGCGTTGATGTCCAGACTGGTTGGATTTTTCCCCAACCGCTTCGCTTCTTTTTTAAGCTGGGCGATGAGGGAAGACTTATCGGCGCGAAAGACATTCACCGTGAACCCTGCGGCCCCTAGAGCATCGCCCCAAGAGCCGAAGATTTTCACAAACGTCTGTACGCTTACCGTTCTGCGGGCTTTTGATGAGGCGTTGATGCTCGGGATGGAAGGTGTTTTTCCCAACCTTTTGCCTTCCGCTTTAAGCTGGGCGATGAGCGTCTCGCGGGAGTAATCCTTCATTGGATCAATTGTGAAGCCCGCAGCAATGAGAGCTTCATCGAAAGAACCAAAAAAGATAGTGAACGTGTGGAGACTAGCCGTTCTCCCGGCCTTTGATGCGCGCGGAATATCCATAGATCGTGGCGTCCGCCCCAATCGCTCCGCCTCCGTTTGAAGCTGCGCGATCAGGTCATCTTTGGAATAATCTTTGGTCATATTGACCTTGAGACCTGCCGCCTTGAGGGCAGCGTTCCAAGAACCGAACGCTCGCGCAAAAGTTATGGAGCTCGCAGTACGCCCGATGCTGGAAGATTGGTTAATCTCCCGTATTCCCGGCGTCCTTCCCAATCGCTCCGCTTCCGTTTGAAGCTGCGCGATGAGGTCCTCTTTGGAGTAGACCTGTCCCGCCTTCTCCAGGACGGCAAGCACATCCCTTACCTGTTCGGTAAAGGTGAAGCTGCCGAAGCTGAAGACGGTTGCCGTTTCTTTGCCGCGACTGACGTATTCGACGCCGCTTTCCTGTTCGATCTCTCGTTTAAGAGCATCAATCAGACGAATGCGTTCGCAGTTGCCTACGAAGTCGAGCGCCAGCACTTTCTTCTTCCCTTTCGCGCGGCGAAGGCCCCTGCCAAGCTGTTGATAAAAGATCGTCCGCGACCCGGTGGAGCGAAGAAAGACGATCACGTTCACTTCGGGAATATCGACTCCTTCGTTGAATTTGTCGACAGTCACGAGGCCCGCAGCGCGGTCTTCCCTGAAGGCTTTGACTCGCCGTTCCTGTTCGTAATGCGGGAGGCCCGAGTGGACGGCAAGCGATCCCTTGAGGTGTTTTGCGAATCGTTCCGCGTGAGCGATCGACTTGCAAAACGCCATGATGCGCGGATGATCGATGCCTTCTTCCGTGCACTTCTCCTGGATAATGCGTACGATCTCTTCGTCCCGTCGGGGAATAAAGATCGTGCGGTTGAGGTCCTTCATGCTGAGCCGGTAAGGATTCTCTATCTTGCCCAAGTCGACCACTGGATCGGTAATGAGCCGGTAATCAACGGGGGTAAGATATCCTTTCGCCAACGCTTCGGCGAGGTTGATTGAAAATATTTCATCGCCGAAGATGATGCGGATGTCGAGAAGATCCTTGCGGTCCGGAGTTGCCGTGATACCCAAGAGGAATCGCGGAGTGAAATGCGCGAGCACCAAGAGGTAGGTGTCCGCCTGCGAGTGGTGCGATTCATCGACCACGATGTAGTCGAATTCCTTGCGCCCGAACTCATGGTAATGCTCCGCCATGGTCTGGAACGACGCGAAAAGAATCTTCGCTGATCGCTCTTTTTTGAAACCGTGGTAGAAGCCGTAGTCCGTGAGATCGCCGCCGATGATTTCCTCAAAGGTTTCCCGTGCTTTTTTCAGGATGTCGTTCTGGTGGCAGAGATACAGCACGCGAGCGGACCGAAGCGAGCGAAGGAAATCGCGCACGTCGAATCCGGCCGCCACTGTCTTTCCAAGCCCGCTCGCCATAACAACGAGCGCCCGCTTCTTTCCTTCCCGCCTGACGGCGCGAAGTTTTTTGCGGCAACGCCCTTGGTAAACGTAAGGAGTGAACATGCCGATTTCCTTTCCATTCTGGATTTTGGTATGCAGGTACGCAACGATATTCAGTTGTTACGTGCTGGCGATATTATAAAATAATTATGAGAAAAACACAAGGATAGTAGTTACAAAATCGGGAAATCTATTGAGTCGCTACGAAACGATCTTCGCTTCTCCTTCCGCCATGGTAATTTTACTCCGCAGGCAGGAGAGGAGCTCGCGCTTCTCGAGAATCGACCCCTCGCGCACACTGCGCACTGATATCAATTTCACCATCGGGACTCTTTTCCTTATGGACTTGCCCGGGAAGCGAAAGCGACCCGGGTTTTTTATTATTATGCGTAACCTTCCGCGCGGAAAAACGTTCTACATATTAGCGGAACGCTCTCGTCCCGAGAGCGTTCCCAAAACTGAATATCTGCCAATTAATCATCGGAGGTTGTCACACATAATACGTCACACAACCTTTTTTCCTCCGATTCGCGAAGATCGCGTGAGATACCGCGTTCACCCTTCTCGGAGCCTGATGGTGGCCGATTTTTATTTTCATAAGAGGTCGAACGGGACAAAATAATAAACCAATCAGGTTCTAAAGCATGAATTCTTCAGTAACCACAAAGCACGATAAGGCGGTTTTGGCATGGGGAAATGCGTTGGCAAAAGAGGGTTGGACCGTATGGGTCCACCTGCCGGATTACAAGCAGCCTCCTCAGATCGGCGGCTATATTCCCGACGTGTATGCGGTGAAGGGGATTGAGGCGGTCGCCATCGAGATAGAGGACGCCGATTCCATCACTTCCCAGCATACCAAGCAGCAGATTGCCGCTTTCTCGGCGTGGGCCAACGCAAGCCCTAACCGCAGGTTCTTCGTGAAGGGGTCGTAAGGTCAACTGTGTCGGCCGGGACGCTTAAAAATTTTGAGAACATCCTGAGAGTTCGCTGTCATTCCCCATGAGTGGGTTACGAAGGCATTGACGGTATGCCGATGGCAAACAACGCAGCGCTAACTCGAAGGTGTCCCGGTTGGAGACAGTAAAAAAAGTGAGGCCGGACATTAGTCCGGCCTCATGACTTACTGTCGGCCTATTTCATACGACGAGCTTCTCTCGAGGGCCCATTGCGCCAAAGTCCTCGCTTGCGCGGCTACCGACGTCCGGCCGTTTTCATGCGAGCGGAGTTCCTGGTGTTTGAGTTCGGTCTGTGCCAATAGGCCAATGAAACTATCTCCGACTCTCCGGCAACCGCCCGCGAGATCATTACTGTCGGAAATAGCGAGCTCTCGTTGAACCTCCGAGAACATCGCACGAGCGAGGAGGTTCAGTCCGATGAACATCTCTGGCAGAACTTCTCCGGGAGCGGTCTTTAAGACCGTGACGATGTTATCGAGCTCCACGAGCTCACGTTGGAGGACGGCATTCGCGGAACCGGCCTCCATTTTCTTTTCAAGGGCTTCGATCATACCCTCGACGAGCTGTTTCAGCCCGTTGCCGATCTTTTCATTGTATCCGCAGATTGCCATGGCGTTCCTCTCTTTTGGGATTTTTCAAAGAGCTTTCTTTATCCCGCTCGCAGTATCGCCGAATGCATTGACGTTTTCGAGGAAGGTGGTATTTTTATATATGTAGTAAACAAACTGTTTAATGATATGAAGCTATTCGACGGCGGTATAGAGGAAATTGTGCTCGAGCTATTTCTCGGCGATCGGAAGATATCGATTGAGGAGCTTATTCGGCGCGTAGATCAGCGACGCCGAGGAGTCACTAAACAGGGCGTCTATCGTGTGCTGCGCAAGCTGAAACGCGACGGGAAGATAGTCATTTATAAATCGTCTGTTTCTATGAACACTCTGTGGATTGAGAAATTGCGATCAATGACTAAGGGCTTGTCCGGCGCGTCGATGTTCGGCGACCTGAGTTCCTTGAAGAAAGAAGAAAAGGTCACCATTGAAGGCAAGGGGCTTACGGAAACGGACGCTCTTTGGTCGGAAGCATTTATCAATATAGAGAACAAGATAAGCGCCAAGCATCCGCTCTATCTTTATAATCCACACAACTGGACGATTCTCGCACAACCGGAGACCGACCGGATCCATGCCGATCGGCTCAGATACAAGCAACGGCCGATATTCCTTTCTATCGGTGGCAGAACGCTGCTCGACAAGGAAACAGTGCGATTGGCGTCCCAAGAGAAAATCCATTGCTCATTGAGTTCGTTATTCAGAAGCCCGCATTCCATTGCAATAATCGGAGACTATATCCTCTCCGTAAAGCTCTCCCAGAAAGGGAGCGTATCACTTGATAGGATCTTTCGTGAGTACAGTTCGCCAAGCGAAGCGGTGCGAGCGATTAGGGCGATAGGCGGAGGAATAAAAGCAAAGATCTTTATTGAGAACGATCCGACAAAAGCCAAAGGGCTGAAAAAGAAAATTGCTCGGGATTTTTTTGTGCCAAAACAGAGCAAAGATTTTTAACCTATTTTTACCTCTTTGTGCGCCAGCGTGAACTTGCTTCGCAGACAGGAAAGCATCTCCCGCTTCTCAGGAATGGTTCCTTCCCGTAAGACATATTTTGCGTAATTTCGCATATCGACATCATCCACTTTCACGGCTTGCCCCTTCATACCAAGTAGCCCCGATGCGAATTTCTTGTGCCGTTCAATCTCCGCCTTGATCCGCGTCTTCATACTAATTTCGTCGATATCAATCTTATCCATAAGATTGGCGAGTTGTTCAATGAGGTCTTCTTCGCGTATATAGCCCCCTTTGCAATTCTTATCGTGGAAACGACCACATCCGTAGTATACGTATCGCTGCATCGTGCCGTTGTTCAGTTTCTTCAATTTCTCGTCTGCGGTTATCCCCGATTTGCAGAGCGTGCAGGTCATGAGCCTCGTAAAAGCGAACTCCTTTGTTTCTCCTCGCGCCGCATATCCCACCAATTTTTCTTGCACATGATCAAAAAGCTCCTTCGTAATAATCGGCGTATGCTTGCCGATATACCATTGACCCCCGCCTCGAGGATATTCGAATGTTCCATAGTAGAATGTTTTCCGCAGGGTCATATAAACATTACTGAGCGTGAGCGGCTTCCCGCTCTTTGTTGTAAATTTTATCTCATCCCTGAGCCACATATATAATCGTCTCCCGCTCATACCCTCGTAGGCGACTTTTTCAAACATCTTTTTGACCACTGGGGCCCGGTGCGGATCGATCTCCACCTGGCAGCTTTTATCCTTTGTTGTGCTGCTGAGATATCCCGTCGGTGCGGTAGAGGGCCAGAGTCCCATTTCGCATCGCGCTCTTAGCCCTCTCTTTATATTTACCACCTTGTTATCGTTTTCTAACTTCGCCTGTGACCCCAGGATCATAAGGAGGAACTTCTCATTTGGGCTGTTCGTGAATTTTTGCCCGAAGGTGCGGATCTCGATGAGATGACCCGAGTCCATGAGATCGACGATCCTGCCGAGATCGCCCGCGTTTCTTGAAATACGATCGGCGGCCCAGGTGATGATGCCATTGAATTTGCCGCTCTTTATCTCGTCCACGATTTCGTTGAAGACGGGTCTTTGCCCGGCCTCTTTCGCGGAGTGGCTCTCCTTCTTAATCTCCACAATCTCCAGATTATCCCGGGCTGCCATTGTCTCCATCTCCTTGATCTGGCTGTCGATAGAGAGGATCTGCTGCTCCTCGGATTCCGTTGATTTTCTTGCATACAAGCAGTATTTGACCTTTATGGGGAGCTGGACTTGCGTTGAGGCCCCAGCTCCCATCGGCCCCGTAGTTTGGTTAGTCATACTACAAGGGATGACGCAGACCCTCTTGAGAGTCCAGAGGGGTAGGAAAGTGCTATAAGGCGACGAAAGGGCGAGAAATGCAAGCGAAGCGAATTCTTTCGTGCTAAGATTTTATCATGGAAATCGTGCTAATGATCGCTCTTATCGCAATCGCATTCCTGTTTCTCGGTTTTCTCTTGGGGAAGGGAAAACAACGGGAAGAATCCGTTAAAGAAACAAAAAAAGCGTTGGAAGGGCAAAGAGCTGGCATCAAAGGGAAGGTTGCCGAGAACATCGCGCCCCTTCTTCCCGATTTTCAACAACAATTTCCAAATTTAAATATCGCCGATGCGAGATTTATCGGAGAGCCAATTGACTATCTGTTTTTTGAAGGAATGAGCGAGGGAAAGATTAATAAAATTACCTTTCTCGAGGTAAAGTCAGGGAAACATCCTCGCCTCAACGATCACGAAAATAGCTTGAAGGAAGTAATCCGTGACGCCGAGTCCAAAGGGGCGGGTTTGGAGTGGCACGTATATAGAGTTCAGCATCCCGAGGGATAGTTGGACCGAACCGCTTATATGATTTCGCTCCGTTCGCGGCGAGAAAAGATGTCCCCAGATTTCCTAAGCTTCGTCATGTAAGTTATAATTAGCATAAATGAAGGAGCGAAAAGGATCAAAACTCACCGCGGCGGACTTTTTCGCCGGAATTGGCGGAATGCGCATGGGCTTCGAGAAATCGGGATTCGAAATCGTATATTCAAACGACATCGACAAAAACGCCTGTCGGACCTATGCCCAGAATTTCGGAGTGATCGACTGCAAGGACATCAAGGAGGTGGACACGGACAAGTTGCCAGACTTCGATGTTCTCCTTGGAGGGTTTCCGTGCCAACCCTACTCGATGATTGGAAAGAGGTTGGGGTTGAATGACGAGCGCGGGAAAGTATTTTTTCAAATCGTGAGAATTCTAAACGCGAAACGTCCATCAGCGTTCGTCTTGGAAAATGTAAAGCACTTAAGCCTTTACAACAAGGGAGAGGTTTTGCGCCAGATGATTAAAAATCTAGAATGGCTCGGATATAAAGTCCACCTGAAGGTGCTCGACTCGCAAAACTTCGGCGTTCCCCAGCATCGCGAACGTTTATACATAGTCGGTTTTCTTGACTCCAAAAAACCATTCGTTTTATACGAGAGAAACAAAAAAACCAAGCTGAAAGAGATTTTGGAAAAGCGCATTGATGAGTCATATTACCTCTCCGAGAAGTATTACAGAGGATTACTCAAACATAAGAGTCGACACGCGAAAGGCGGTAACGGATTCGGCTGCGTGGTTCTCGATAAGAACGGGGTTTCAAATACGTTGGTAGCCGGGAATATGGGACGGGAAAGGAATTTGATCAAAGACAAGAAGGTTTTAAAAAATAGATTTGGGATCAGGAAGCTGACCGTTCGTGAATGCGCGAGGTTGCAGGGGTTCCCAGACTCTTTTCAGTTGCCTGCTTTTACGACGGTCGCTTATAAGCAGTTGGGAAACGCCGTCACCGTGCCAGTGGCCAAGGCCGTGGCCGGAGCGGTTAAGAGAATTTTGTTGGCTAGAGACAAAAAGGAGAACGCCTCATCTGCCCCAGCGCTTATTAGCAAGGTTCACGCCTCCAAGTTGGAGAAAGCATCCTCTGCAGAGGGGAGCGAACGGCTCTCCCGCCAATTTCTTGGTTAAGTAAAAATCTCGCTTGTATTTTCTAAAACATTCGGGTCGCGTTATACCGCAACGAGCGCATTTGTTTCCGAATTTCTGTATTATTTCTTCCCGTCTTTTCTTTCTCAAGCCTCCGAGGCACGCTTCGCAATAACCTCGCCTCAGATGCGGCGTAACGGTAGTTCCGCACCCGCGGCATTTATCGTAAGAACGACTCCACCGCTTCTTTTTCCCAAATTCCAATTCGGCCCCGCCCTCGTACTGGGGAAAAGATTCGAGAAACTTCTCCTCGGAAAGTTTGTACGTTTTTAAAACCTCCTCCACGCTTAAGCCGCTTTCAAGTTTGTCGGCGATCTCTTTGCGCCGTCCCTCTGGCAAGTAGCGCGATCTGTTGTGGATGCTTTTCTGAGATCCGATATATTCTTTTACGTCGATTTTGAAGCCGTTGCGAGCCTTCTGCCCAAGCTCTTTTATCAGGGTATGCATAACGATTTGTCGCACGCGTTCGCGCGTCACTCCGGCCGTCGGCGCTATTTCTTCCAACGTCATTCCAGCTCGATATTTCGCCAAGATATCGGCTTCTCTTTCCGTAATCTCCAGATTTCGCTCCAATTTCAAAATGTCTTCCGAGGTTTCGAACCCGTACGCGTTTTTCTCCTTCGTTTCTTTGGAAAGCGTTTTGTGAAGATATTTTATTTCATCCGAAGTGAGCGAGGCAACATCGGCGACGTCTGCCGTCACTTCCGCGCCCTTCAAAGCGCCAAATAATTTTTCCGCGAAATCCCTGTACTGCGGGTTCGTTTTTATCTCTTGAGAAATCTTATTGTAAGAGTGGATCATTGTGGTATGATCTCGCCCCATGATTTTCCCGATGGCGGGATATGAAAGATCGTTAAGCTCGCGCAAGATGTACGCCGCCAACTGTCTTGCTTCGGCAATTTCTTTTGTCCGATTTTTTGCCAACATATCATCCACGGATACGTTGTAAGCGGCGGCCACCTCTTCCAAGATGTCGAAGGACGGGAGCATTTCTTATTTGGTTTCTTTTTCGTCGGATGGCGGCACAAACGTTTCGTCAAAGAAAAACTTTCCAAGATCGTTGACCGCGAGCAGATGTATCTGCATGATCTTTGTATCGAGAGCGTTATCGACCGCGTCCGCCTTGAAACCTTCGGGATACATTGATCGCCGGATCGGCTCGGGATATGCGAAGAACGGCGTCAGTTCCGCCCAGTGGTCTTCCCATGATTTGAGATACGGCTGGTAGCGCGGCCATTTCTGTTTCACTGCCTCGAGCGCTTCCCGTCCCGCATCTTCGGTCGGTGCGCCGTAGATCGTGCGGAGGTCGACACAGAAGTCATCTCGATCCTTTATTGGCATGAATTTGATCGTGTGTCGTATCTGATGCACGATGCATCGCTGCACCTCGGCGTCGGGATAGATGGCCTTGATGGCATCGCCAAATCCTTTGAGCCCATCCACGCACGCGATGAGGATCTCCTCGACGCCTCGGTTTTTGAGTTCGTTCAGGATTCCCATCCAAAACTTTGCCGATTCTGTGACATTGATCCAGATGCCAAGCACTTCCTTGTAACCTTGATCGTTGATGCCGAGGATGATGTACGCGCATTTATTCACGATCCGTCCACCATCCCGTACTTTGAATCGGAGGCCGTCGAGATACACCAAGGGATAGATGGAGGAGAGTGGTCGCGCCTGCCATTCCTTCATCAATGGATATACCTTATCAGTGACCGTCGAGATCGTCGCCTGTGAGACTTCTACTTGATGATGCTCGCGCAGGTAGTTCACAATGTCCCGCGTCGTGAGCCCTTTCGTGTAGAGGGCGATAATCCGTTCTTCGATCTCGTGCGAGACGGCGGGTCGCCAGCTTTCATCCGAGACGGATGCGGGCATCCCGGCGAATTTAGGCGGTCTTCCGATCCGCCCCGTCGTCACTCTTCCATCTGAGTCGGAACGATCCGACAAGTTTTTATTTTTTCTTTTCATGATATTGGTGTTGTTAATGTGCCAACCGCGCGGCGAAGTCCGGCCGGGAGGTTCTCCTAAAATCATAAAGCCCCTCGCGATGAGGGGCTTTATGATTTGAAGCGCTGGACCCAATCTGTCACCTTGATGTTCCAACTGCAGGACTACTTCATGAAGTGGTCCATTCTCTTTATTCTGGAGCTTCAACCTTCTTATTCGATTGTATAATCAGCTTCGTGTCGGCATTCATGAGCATACCCGCGTGAAGTGATTTGTATCGCTTGCCGCTGTAGTCCTCGAAATAAATATCGAGGGCAAACGTGCGATTTTGGATTCTAGCGATATCCACTTGATTGACTTCGATGGTGTATCCGTTGGAAGGGATGATCGCCAATCCCAAGGCATTCACTGTGCCTGCCGCGAAGCTGAACGTGTAACTTTCGAGGTACACGGGGTATGTTCCGATGCTTCTCACGACCAATCCCCATTTTGCCGGTGCGGCACCTGCGGTAAGGGCGGCATCACTGATATTCAGCGGTACCGCTTGCACTGAAATTTCTACAAAATGCTCGGCATCGGTTTGTTTGGTCTGCAACGCTTCGATCCTGGTATTAATTTCATTTTGCTTTTCGCCGATGCGCTTTGCCCACAGGGCGGCAAGTACCGCCGCCACTGCGGCGACGATCGTTGCCACTGCAGTGGCGGCAGATACCCAAGCTTGAATGACGTCTAATGTTGGCGATGCCATGAAGCTACTTTACTCCACTTAGCATCACCTTTTCAAGAAATCACCGCGCGACCAGCGACCCATAAAATCTCCGCCACCGCCGGAACTCCTCCCGCCGCTCGGCGGAGGAATATGGATGCCCGGACCGCTCGATGAGGACGAACCGCCACCGCCCCAAGAACTGGGTGGCGGAGACGCGAGAGGCTCGTTCCCCGAGTCGGAATCTTTATATAAGATGCGCTCCGCCACGTCATGCATTGAACCCATGAGCTTGTCATGTGTTTCCGCATATGAATCGCCACCGCCCCACGAGACCTTCATCGTCATGAGGTCAAGCCACCCGATCGTCGGAATGCCAGGGCGATCCATGACGAGCGAAAGGAGAAGCATAGTCGTCGCATCGACGAGATCATCGTGGCGCTCGCGCCCGAACCCTAATATCTCTGTCGTGAGATCATCCACGCCGCTTGCCGGGAAAAGTACTCTTCCCGCTTGGAAGAAACTGCTTGCCGTCATGAGGCGGGAACGCTTGTCGCCCTGCACCGGCATACCTTTCACCGGGAACCTACGATTCTCCAATTCCTGGATGGCGGCCTTCTGATATCCAACGTCCTCTATAAGGATGATGATGTTGGAGCACACGCGCTGCTGCTGATCGTAGAGATCCTGAAGTGTTTCAACCGTCTTGGGAAAGCTTAGATGCTTCCTCACTGGATACGGTTGGAGATATACCGTGATGTCCTTGCCGTAGCCATAGATATAGCCGATCACGATCGCGGTATAATCGGCGGTTTCCTTCTCGGAGATCGCAAGGTCGGCGCTGATAAAGATGGTGTGCGGCGCATCCTCGGGTAACTCATAGTACCGCTTGATCCATTCCGGTTGGATTACCTGTAGATCGTCGGCGATGACCTCAAGCATATACTCGCGCTTCCACGCAACCTCATCTCCCACCGTACGCCGGAGATCTTCGACCTCCTTCTCGCTTGGGAACATGCCGGGCCATGATGGAACGCCGTTTTCATCTACCAATGGGTAGCGCTTCCAGATGCCGTCACGGACACCCGTCTTCATCTGCGCAATCAAGCGTCCCACGAGAGAAAAGTCGTGGAGGAAATTACCGAGGACAAAGATGCGGGTCTGGGGATTGCCCAGTGGCACGATCTCGGAGGTGAACCACTGCCACGCCTTGTCGCGGGCTTCCTTTGTGCGGGTCGAATCCAAATCCTCGATGTCGTCTAGGATGATGAGATCTGGACGATGTTCGCGATGGCGGATGCCGCGCACCGCTTGCTCAGTGGAGACCGCGATGATGCGCGTGCCATAGTTGGTGAAGTTGAGGGCGAAAGCACCCCACTCGTCCGCTTCCGGCGCGAACGGGCCGAAGTCGTTCTTAAGAAGCGGGTTGTTTTCAAACTCCTCGCGGATGTTCTTGAGCTGCTGTCGCGCTTGATTCCTTGTTTGGCTTGCGAGCACGATGAAACGAGCCTTGTCGGATATCATCGCCCAGATGGGGAACGACATCCCGCAGATCGTCGACTTCGCGGATCCGCGAAATGCGGAGATGACCGCCATTTTTGTCTTGCTGTCTTCCGTGATGCGGAAGATCTCACGCTGGAAGTCCGCCGTCTTATATTTCATATAGCCGTGGAAATATATGACGAAGAACATCGTGTGACTGAGCCGCGCAAGCTTCTTTCTAAGGAACCGGTTGCGCCGGATCCAGCTCATTAACGTTTCATAATTTTCTAATTTCATTTTATTAATTGATTAATTTATTTTTCTCCGTCTTCCCCCTCTTCGCCATCGAGGTCGGGAAGGCCGAGCATGAGGAGCGCCTCGCCGATCATCTTCGCTTCTTCTTCGGTGAGCTCCTCGCGAATATGCTGCATCGTTCCTTTGAACTCCACTTTCGTTTTGAAGTTCTCGTCGAAGTGGTTCAGCCAATATTTAACCGCGCCGAGATCGCCGTTCTTGATCGAGGTCAAGAGCTGAGAGATCGCGGCGTCCGTCACGAGGCTGCGCCCTTCGCCGAGCGCTTCTTCGAGCGCCTTGTCGAACGCCGGATCGTCGTGTCGCCATCGGTGCGCCGTAGAACGGTTGATGCCCACGGCGTCGCACGCGACCTGCATGATCGGCGTCTTTCTAATCTGCTCAAGAAACAGTTCTTTGCTCTTATCTTTTTTCATGGATTGAAGTCGTGACGATGCCCATGCGGGCAAAGCGATCGATAATCGTTTGCACGTATGCTTCGTCGCGTTCTATCAATATGAACGACCTTTGCGTTTCGAATGCCGCGACCCCAAGGGTGCCGGAACCCGCGAAGGGATCGCAGACGATGTCGTTGGGATGTGTGCTGTTCAGGATCAGGCGGCGGATAAGGCCTACGGGTTTTTGCGAGGCGTGGAGAGGGCTCCGCGCGGGTTTGGGATAGACGAGGACTGAGCGATCCTTCGCGGCGCGGAACGCGTGTGTCCCGTACCATCCGACCGCTATCAACTCGTGTTGCACCGCGTAGTCTTTGCGGGTAAGTGTCGCGCCCGTTTTCGCCCAGATTAAAAGTTGCGAGAATGTGAGTCCTGCGCGAAGCATGCCTTCCCGTAGTGCAAAGACCATCGGGTCGGCGTTGAATATATAGAAGCTGTTCTTTCTCGTAAGATGCGGGAGAAGGGGTCTGATCCATGCTTCGGTGAATGCCGTGTAGGACGCATCGGTATCGATGTCGTCGTTCAAAATTTTCTTTTGCACGGATATTTTGCCGAATCCTTCTTTGGACTCGACCGCCTTGATCCCATAAGGAACATCGACAATCACGGCCGCGATCTTTTTGTCGCCAGCCAGCTTTTTTATGAGTACCTCGTCTCGCGCGTCGCCGCATGCGAGAAGCCCGCGATCGCCGATGCGGAATACGTCGCCGTATTTAGGAGATTCTTTTTGCTTTTTTATTGGTGAGTTTTTCATAGCGTTTGATTATTAATGTCGCGAATATGGAATCGACCTCGGCGAGGAACGCCCGCCGTTTCATCTGCTCACATGCCACCATGATGCTGCCCGATCCCGCTGTGAGATCGAGGACGTTGTCGCCCGGGCGACTGCAGCGTCGGAGCGGCTTCTCGTAAAGCGTGGAAGGCTTCTGAGCCGCATGTTCATACTCTGACCCCGCGAGCCGACGGACGAGCCACAAGTCGAAGATGTCCGAGATCTCATCGAGGAGTCGCGCACCATTGCTAAGTTCACGGTTCATAAACTCGTTGAATTGGGTGACGCGTGGAGCGAGGTAAGGGCGGCCGATCGTGCCGTACGTGCAAGGTTCATAGCTCTTATTCCATGAGACTTGGGGCGTGGGATTGTCGCCGCCTTTCACCCAGAGAAGCGTGCGACGGAGTTCGATCTTGTTATCGCGAAAGAGGTTATATATGAGTCCCAGATAACGTTGGTCCGACCAAAAGAAGACGTGCGCATTCTCATTGCAGACCGCAATGCTGTTTTTAATGAGCGCGTCGAGGAATGTGCGGTATTCGTCTTCCGGCAATTTATCTTTATAGCTGCCACCGTATTGTCCCTTTGTTCCCTTGTATGCGAGCGAAATATTAAAAGGTGGGTCCACGTCAACAAGATCGATCTTCGCGTTTCCGACGAGTCTGCGCACCACCGCTTCTTGCCGGGCATCGGCACAAATCAGGCGATGATTTCCCAAGGCGTATAACTCGCCCGGCCGCACGGTCGGCTTCTTTATCTTTTGGATTTCCTTCTGGACATCGAAGCGATCGTCCTCGGTCGCGAGGATATTGTCGAAGACATCGTTCAGCTCGGCGGGATCGAATCCGATGTCGAGCAGTAGGTCGCTTGGAAATTCGCGGAGGAGGTCGAACGACCACGAACCGTGCACGGCATTTGAAGTGAGTAGGTATTGATCCGCTTCTTTCTTTGTGAGTGGTCGCGATGGAATACGCCATCAGCGCATCTGAGAGTAGCTGCTTCTGTTTTTTCGCCTTCGCTGGAACAATCTCTGATCCGCTCCATGATATCACGCCGCCCATCTGCGCCAGACCAAAGAGCATTTTCCACTGCATATTGGGCCCTCCCGTATGCTCATTGCGCATCCCCATGTCGCGATATGCCGCCGCATATTTCAAATCGTAAGGTGTTGTCTCTATGAATAAGGTATGGGCGTCAATAAATTTGGCACGAACGTTTTTCCAGCCAATGTCAGACGGCAATTTTAAGGAGACAATTATTTTTTTGACGGGGAGGCGCTTGCGGATGATTTCTTTCGCTTCGCTCGCCGCTGGACGAGCAATTACCTCCGCCGATCTCGCTTCCGAGATTCCGTAGAAGGGAGCAATAACCTGCGAAATATTTTTAAAAATGTCCGCCATGTCGTTCGCAGCGTCGATCGCCGGTATCGTCATCGCGTAGGCGTCGTTGATTGTTTTGCTGAGGGTCTCCATTGCATCGGCGGCCTCTTGCATCTGCCCGAAGAGATATTGGTTGCTCTTCAGAATGGAGCTTAACGATGCGTGGATCGGCTCCATGGCTTCGGCGGCGCTCAGGATGATTCTTTCGATTCCGCTGGTATCGATGAGCGGGAAGGGTATATTTTTCTGATCGGTTTCCATGGGATAAGGGGTAGTTTGACTTTATCCATATATTACCATACGATTGTATGGTATGGAAAACCTGACCAGTAAGCAAGCCGAGGCGATACGCCATATCCGCAACTGGATTGCCAATCGGGGCCGGACGCCATCCATACGGGAACTCATGGGAAATTTGGGGTATAGGTCACCCCGTTCTGCGCAGGATATTCTGGAACAGCTCGCCGAGAAGGATATTATAAAGAAGTTTGACGATGGCGGTTACCAGCTTATCCGCGACCCCGACCTTGGGGAAATGCATGGGAAGACCGTGAACGTTCCCATCGTCGGCACCGTTGCCGCCGGTACGCCCATCTTGGCGGAGCAGAACATCGAGGGATTCGCTTCGATCTCCACTTCACTCGCGAAGCCAGGTGGCGAATACTTCCTTCTGCGCGTGACGGGCGACTCAATGGATGAAGTGGGCATCACCGATGGAGACTTCGTGCTCGTGCGCCAGCAGCCCGTCGCGGAGAATGGTGACCATGTCATCGCACTCATCGACGACGAAGCGACTGTGAAGGAATACCACCCAAAGGAAGATGTCGTCATCTTGAAGCCGCGCTCGACGAATCCCGAGAACAAGCCCATCATTCTCGATCGCGATTTCCAGATTCAGGGGATCGTCGTCGCAACCGTACCGGATTTCGAATAAAAAAATATATAACATCTAATAATTACTATGACTAAAAAAATTGTAGTGCGCACAGGCGGAAAAGTTCCCGAGTCCGGCGAGTATCGTCCCGCTGGGAGCAAATACGAAGTTACCCTGATCAAAGGCAAACACGTTCCTCCGAATAATGAAGGAGTACAGCAACGCTTTACGCTGGTCCATAAAGCGAAGCACGAAAAGAAAAATTAACCATTCCCGTACAGTGGCTATACCCCAATCCCAACTCGAGACATGGTCAAATCCGGGCGCCCAAGTTACCGCAAAAGCGACTCACGAGGCAGACCACCATCGCCGCCCTCAGTGAATTATGGGACGGCTGCGGACTGTTGAGGCTGTTCGAACGTGGATTAGTCTCAATCAGGCCACGTTTTACGTTCCAACGCTCGTCGCGTAGAGCTATACCCGTCCCAGCAGTTTCGATGGCGACGGCATATATACGCGAGATAGGTACGCGTCCACAATAAGGCTTATTTTGCTATAATGAGCTTATGAAGAGGTTTGCCGTGGGGATCCTTATCTTGGCCAGTTTAGCCGCCCTGCCCGCCCTAGCGGTCGC
>DATCDU010000030.1:0-4124 GCA_036510525.1 Minisyncoccota bacterium | reverse complement strand
TGAACATTTTCTATATGCGAGATATATATGTCTCGCCAGCGCTTGTCGGGAGCATTTGCTTCGGCGTCGTCTTTTTAATTCATCTCTACGGCACCGTTAACAGCCAGCGCCCGGTGGTGAAGAGTGTCAAAGTTAAGTTTTCGTCGCTCCCGGGGTTCCGCGCCGATTTTTGGAAAGGCAAAAAGATCGTGTTCGTGAGCGATTTCCAATTGGGGAATGTTTATCGACAAAATTTTACCGCACGCGTGGTTCGGAAGATCGCGGCGCTCGACCCCTATGCGGTGTTTATCGGGGGCGATCTATATGACGGCGTCATATGCGATGAGGAAAAGATCATCGCTCCGCTCCACGATCTTCATCCTCCCGGTGGCACGTATTACATCACGGGCAACCATGAATATTATCTCCCCGACGTTCCACGCGCGATCGCCGCGATCCGTGCCGCAGGCATCACTGTGCTGGACGACAAGAAGGTGGACATCGGCGGCATCGATCTTATCGGTGTTGATTACCGATCGGCACACAAGCGCGAGGATTTTAAAAAAGTATTGGATCGGATTGGTATTGACCGCGCGCGGCCGAGCATCCTCCTCAAGCATGAGCCGCTCGACCTCGACGTCGCCGAGGCGGCGGGTGTCTCGCTCGATCTCTCCGGCCACACACATCACGGCCAAATATTCCCGCTGATGTTCTTCACCTGGCAGATATACAAAGGATTGGATTATGGGCTGAAACCGTTGGGAGCTATGCAGGTTTTTACCTCAAGTGGCGTTGGCACCTGGGGTCCGCCGTTGCGGTTGGGGACGAAGTCCGAGATCGTGGAGATAGAGTTTATTTAGCGCTCGCCGGCCGGTACAACAGCATAAAGGCCAATATAAGCGCCGCCGCAGTGAGCGCCATCGAAGGGATGGTCACGTACCCATACTGGATGAAATAAACATACTGGCAGCTTGGTCCCGTGGCGGAGCAGGGGACGATCGCACCGCCGCCAAGCTGGAGATAGGTATGGTACGCGCTTACGGGAAAATCAATACCGGAGAGGATAAGGCAGGCGATGCGGGCAAAATTGCCCATTTTTCGCGCGAACGCTTTTCTATACGACACGAGCGCAAGCAGCAAGATGATCGCCTGAGGGTAAATAAGCCCGCGCTCTATCCAGCAGAGTTCGCATGGCGCAAAATGCGCGTATTCGGAATAGAACAAACTTCCCAACACCGAGCCGAGCGTTATAAGGAAAGAGAAAAGTATCGCATGGTCGCCAAAGAATCCAGTTACCTTCTTTCCCCAGCCTTTTTCGCCGAGCGGGGTAAGAATGATAACGAATAAAAACACAACGAGGACGTCTGCGAGGACGGTGCCGAAAGAGAGAACGTCAGTGACAGCTTGGACGATGGGGTTCATGATCAGATAATTATATTAAACGGGACAGCCCGTTTTTGCAGCGAGTGTTTGCGGTGTCTGCACGCCCACCAGGCGGGAGCCATCCGGAAACACCCACGTCGGATACTGCGTAATGTTGTGATCGATGCATACCTGCGTCTCGCCACCGCTCGTGGTCGTAGCCGCGCATTCCACGTAAGGCAAATATTGCGCTCCTGTGCCGAACTTGGTCTTTTGCGCAGCGCAATGCGGGCACCACGACGCGCCGTAGAAGGTGGTACTGGCCGCGGCGATGCATTTCGCGAGCGCGTCGTACAGATGCGCCGCCGGCGGCAGGCCCTGCCAATAGACAAAAACGGCGAGTACCACGCAGATCACGAACATCACAATGATGGCGATGCGTATCCGGCGCAAACTTCGCTTCTGTTCTTCGGTGGCGGTTGTAACAGGCTTTATTACTGACATGAGATCGTGATGTAAAGTGTAACGCTATTTTCATGAGGCAACAATATCCCGACCTTCGTCGTATTTCTAAGCATACGGCGCTACAATGAAATAAGCAGCGCTCTTCGGTGTAATAGAAAACTAGGCGCTCACCAAACAAATGCCAGAAACTTCGGAATGGAATGATGAGGAGGTCGCCACCCAGGTCCAAAAAGGGGATATAGAATCGTTCCGCATCCTTGTGGAGCGATACGAACCAAAGATGACCCGGTACGCCAAGCGGTTCCTTTTTGACGGTGATGAAGGCAAAGACCTCGTACAGGAGGTCTTAATCAAGGCGTATGTGAACATCCAGAGCTTTGACACTTCACGGCGCTTTTCTCCGTGGATCTACCGGATCGCTCATAACGAATTCGTTAACAATATTAAAAAGCGCCAGAAGGAACGGGAAAATGTTTCTATCTTTGATTTCGATCTCCTTTTCCCACACCTCACCGCGAAGGAAACGGCCGACGATGGGTTCAATAAGGCGGAGGTAAAGAGCATGCTTGAACGATCGCTCAATACACTGAACGCCAAATATAAGGAGCCGCTCGTGCTGTATTATTTTGAGGATATGGACTACCGCGAGATCGCGGACATTCTCCATATTCCGGTCTCCACTGTTGGCGTGCGCTTGCAGCGCGGGAGAGCGATGCTAAAAAAGATCGTAAAAGAATAACATGGATGACAACATTGTAAACACCATCAAAAGCCGCGAGATCAAAATGCGCTCATCCGCCTATTTTAGATGGCGCTCCGTGTTTATAGTCCTCGCGGCAATATTGGTGTTCCTGGTGATCATCTTCGTGGCGACGTTCATTATTTTTGCACTGCAGCAAAATGGCGGATTCTTCGCGACGAATTTCGGGCCTGCGGGATGGGAAATATTTCTTTTCTCTCTGCCGTGGAGCTTTCTCCTGCTTTCCATCGTGCTCATTCTCATTCTTTGGTTGCTTCTGCGCCGTTATCCGATCATTTATCATCAACCATTTCTCTATACTCTCCTTACCCTCATCATTGTGATCGCGCTCGCGTGCTTCTTCCTGTCTGCGAGTTCGATCCACGGCGGGATATTCCGATATGTATCAAAAAATCAGATACCGGTAGTGACGGGAGTCTATGAGTTCGAGACCGCGCCGATGAGCGGGGTATATCGTGGCCAGGTCGTCGTGCTCGCCACGAGCAGTTTCATCCTGGAGAACGGCCTTGGGCAGACCTCAACCGTGATCGTCGTGCCTGGGGCATGGCCGGAGCTGGGTGAGGTGACCGCAGGGGATTACGTCATCATGTTTGGCCATGGCATCGCGACGGCCACTATTGAGGCATACGGACTGGAGCCGATCGTGGATTATCAGTAATGGCAATAGTGTAATAGTGAAAGAAAGAAAATAGCGAGGTGTAGTAATTGAGGAACCGGCCAGCGAGAAAATAAAAGCCGCCGGCGTTGAAAACAAAGGTCGCAAATCAATATATTACATACGCTTATGGGCCGCCACAGGGCGGAGATCGAACACAACAAAATACATCATGCATAAATAGAGCAAACCCTCCCTCGCTTTCGACCCGAGTGGAGGGTTGCTGTTTATCTTATGCCTTCTCGGGGACGGGTCGCGGCTTGCTAGCCGCGCCCTAACGCTCGGCACCTTCGTGCCTCCGCGATTCCCCTCAAAGGCATAAGATAAACAGCAACCCCGTGATGAGTGTTATAATTGAAGAATGTCTGGAGAAGCGAATATAACGCCGCCCACTAAACAAAAGGTGGATGTCACAAAAACTTTATTCAATGTTCTTAAGCTTCTCCTTATTGTTTTTGCCGTAATAGCTGTGATTGGCATAATCTATTTAGTGGGAGCAATGTTTTATTTAGGAACACACGTTATATAAGACATTGTTTTGGGCGCGACAGAGCATGGCTATTATGCGCCTGACGTGGTATGGTTAGCGCATATGGAATCGTCCTCGGGGTTTTACGGTCTTGGGATTGCCCCTAACATTTTAAATATTCTTGATAAGTTGGGGTTCAAGACCCCGACGCCGATCCAGGAGAAATCCATCCCTCCGGGAATCGAAGGAAAGGATGTGATGGGACTTGCGCAGACGGGGACCGGGAAGACCCTGGCTTTTGGTGTCCCTTTGATCCAGGCAGCGCTGGCGGGCAAACATGGACTTATCATCCTCCCCACGCGGGAATTGGCCCTGCAGGTGCAGGAAACGATCGCGAAGGTGGGCGGACCGCTGGGAGTCAGAACTGCGCTTTT
>DATCDU010000029.1:0-19156 GCA_036510525.1 Minisyncoccota bacterium | reverse complement strand
GCGACCTTAGCCTGCGACCAACCGGAACGCACGAGCTTCACCGCATCCATGCGGACACGGGGCATCTTGGGATTTGTGTTATATGCCATATACATAGCGTGGGGTATACCGAGGGGTATTCCAAGCTATTGAACCATTACGGAGGTATTGACAAAAAGCCATAAATAGTGCTATAATTTAGTCGTTCTTTGCAAGCTACAAATCTTTACGGGAGCGCCTCGGCGCCCAGAAAGGAGCCGTCGTGAAGCGGCTTTGGAACAAAATCATCCACTCTTCGCCGTGGATGGAGTCACTGCTTTATGTCGTGATCTCCATCTACACCTATTCCAGATTTCTTCCGGGACATTGCGGCATCGTCTGGAATCTTCTCCCGGAAAAATGGGAATACACGTGGCAAGCTGTGCCCTTCTTCCTGGTTGACCTCTGGCTCTATCTCGGGGCTATCCTCTGCGGCGTCTTGGGATCATTGCTGACGGCAGAGATCCTCATCGGCCAGCACCGTTGGCCCTTAAGCGAGCGCCAGATGGAGGTGAGCCGTATCTTCGCCCGGGGGATGTTTGGAGCTCTGAATCCGGCGGGGGGAATTCTCCTGTTGATTTTCAAAGGAATCCACCTGTGTCTCTCCCGTTACCACGTCCCGATTTCCGTTCAGGATTGAGGGGCCAGCTGCACAAGAACGAAGGCTTGCTCTCTCCGGGCAAGCCTTTTTTCATCTTTACTTTAATGAATGATGGGGACATTTGACTTTTGAGATATTCCCATGGTATGCTTTAATCACTAAGACCGATTCTCCTTTTGAAACTGCTGGGGTGGCGGAATTGGCAGACGCACTGGCTTCAGGTGCCAGCGATCGCAAGATCATAGGGGTTCGACTCCCCTCTCCAGCACATATCATCAATTTGATCATCTGATATCTGACTGTATGGCTGATTGCATTTTCTGCAAAATAATAGAAAAGGAAATTCCCGCCGGCGTCGTGTGGGAAGGCGACCGATTCATGGCGTTCTTAGATATACGCCCCGTCAATCCAGGACATCTTTTAATAATTCCTAAAGAACATATCGAGAATATTTTCGATATGCCGGGCGGTCTTTATGAAGAAATATTTAACAAAGCAAAGGCGTTGTCGACGCCGTTGCGAACAGCGATGAGCTCCGTGCGCGTCGGTATGGTGATTGAGGGATTCGGGGTTCCCCACGTCCACGTGCATCTCGTACCGATCAACGGGCCGCACGAACTTGATTCCAGCCGGGCAAAGCCGATGCCTGCCGAGGAGCTCGCAACAATAGCGGAAAAAATTAAAGCAGAAGTCGAAAAAGCAGAAATTAAATAGCAGAAAAAAATAAATTAAGTAGAAAGAAAAATGATAAAGAAGAACGAAAATACAAACCAGGCGCCTGCTCCGAAAGAGCGACAGCGCATAAAACCGCCGGAGATCCGGCAACGCCCGCCGGTGCAGATGCCACGCCCGGGGCAATCCCCCGCGCGACCAGGCCAACGCCCCGTGACTCGTCCGATGACTCGACCGCAACACGGCGGCGGCACCAAAGAAGAGCGCGACGCACGCCGCGAGTTCAAGCATGGCCCGGGCGCGCCGAAGCCCGGCACACATCCGCAGAACTCAAAGATGGGCCCAAAGCCCGTCGTGGCCCGCGATCCGAACGAAAAATCAAATCCCGACGCGGTGCGCCTCGTACCGCTCGGCGGCCTGGAAGAAGTCGGCCGCAACTGCTCGTTCATCGAATACAAGAATGAGATCGTCATCATCGACATGGGACTCCAGTTCCCAGAGGACGAGACGCCGGGCATCGATTACATCATCCCGAACGTCGACTATCTGGAAAAGAAAAAACAGAACATCGCCGCGATCATTTTGACGCACGGCCACTACGACCACATCGGCGCATTGCCGCATGTGCTCGCGCGCCTCGGCAATCCCCCGATCTACGCGACCGGCATCACGAAAGCGATCATCGAACGCCGCGCGGATGATTTTCCGAACGCGCCGAAGATGAACATCCAGATCATCAAGGATGGCGACGAGATGAAACTTTCCAACAACATCACCGCCTACTTCTTCGGCGTGCCGCACACGATCCCGGAAACGACCGGCGTGATGCTCAAAACGCCGATCGGCAACATCGTCCACTTTGCGGACTTCCGTCTGGACTACGACGATGAAGGAAATGTGCACGGCACGGAGGAATTCGAGAAGCTCGGCAAGATGGGCGTGCACACGTTCATGGTAGACAGCACGAACGCCGAAAAACCGGGGCACTCCGTCTCGGAAAAAACCGTCGAGCGAAATCTGGAAGAGATCTTCCGCGCCGCCGAAGGACGCATTATGGTCGCCACATTCTCGTCGCTCATCACGCGCATCGCGGAGATCATCAAGATCGCCGAGAAGCTCGGCCGGAAGGTGGCGCTGAACGGCTACTCCATGAAGACGAACATCCAGATCGCGCAAAACCTCGGCTTCGTCAAAGCCAAGGAAGGAACGCTCATCTCCGTGGAGGAGGTCAGTAAATATAAAGATGACAAAGTGCTGATCCTTACCACCGGCGCCCAGGGCGAATCGAACGCGGGCCTCATGAAGATCATCAATGGCGAACATCGCTCGATCAAGATAAAGCCGGGCGACACGTTCGTGCTCTCATCGTCCGTCATTCCGGGCAACGAGCGCAGCGTGCAGACGGTCAAGGACAACTTGGCGCGGCAGGGCGCGATCGTGTTCCACTCCGCACTCGTCGACATCCATTCCTCCGGCCACGCGCCGAAGGGCGACATCCAACTCGTCATAGAGCTCCTCAAGCCGAAGTTCCTCATGCCGGTGCACGGCTACTACTTCATGCGCGCCGCGAACGGGCAGACCGCGATCGCCGCCGGCGTCGCAAAAGAAAATGTGCGCCTGATGGATAACGGCCAGGTGGCCGAGCTCACAAAAGACACATTCAAGGTCACCAAAGAAGAGGTCCCCGCCTACTATGTGATGGTAGACGGACTCGGCGTCGGCGACGTCGAAGAGGTCGTGTTGCGCGACCGCCGCGCGCTCGCCGCGGAGGGCATGCTCGTCATCATCCTCACGGTGGATCGCGATAAGGGACGCTTGCTCAAAAATCCCGACATCATCTCACGCGGATTCATCTATCTGAAAGACAACCAGGAGATCCTGGACGAGATCCGCAAGCGCATTCGCGGCCTTATGACGCGCATCCCGAACTTCAAAGAAGTGGAACCGGATTACGTGAAAACGCTCCTGCGCGACCAGGTCGGGCAATACCTCTACACGAAGACCAAACGCCGGCCGATGATCTTGCCGGTGGTGATAGAGATATAACAAACAGGGACAGAAATGTTTCTCGGGGACGGGTCGCGTTCTACTGAACGCGCCCTAACGCTCGGCACCTTCGTGCCTCCGCGATTCCCCTCAAAACACTTCTGTCCCTGTTTTTATTTACTCAGCAGTTAAGAAGTCGAACAACTTATCGTATTCCTCCTGATGTGGAACAAAAGTAATGTCTCCGCTCCGAATTACACTCTGCAACTCTCGCCACGGAACCCATTTCGTTTCTGCTACCTCCTCGGTCTGTAATTTGAAGCCGGGAATATCATCATCTAATTTGAGCAGATAAATATCCTGAAACTCATGATCAATATAAGCTCCATTATTTAACACGACACGAGGGCTATTAATAGTAAAAAGATATTCAAGATCTTGTTCGTCCACGATGACATTCAATTCCTCTTTCGCCTCGCGAACCGCCGCCTGCAAGGGAGTCTCTCCAGCAGAAATATGTCCCGCGCACGAGATATCCCACAGATTCGGATAATTTTCTTTTGCCAGCGAGCGGCGCTGGATTAGTAGTTCGCCCTTGAGATTTATGATCCAGATATGAACGGTCTTGTGCCGGTCGCCATTTTTATGAGCAAGCGATTTTAGCTTTTTCTCTCCCGTTGGATTTCCGCTGGCATCAACGATATCAATATATTCTTCCATATTGCAATTTTATGAGGATTCGAGTGGTTTGTCTATTTTTAAATCTTCCACTCGGAGTGGATGGTAAACCGGGCCGCCTAAGTACCCGGTTTTATTTTCCTAATTTAATCATCATTTAATCCCGCACATATATTGTGTGGGTATGCATGTTGATCCACTGTTCAAAGCCGTTCAGGAACTAAGAGCAATATCGCCGAAAGGAAAAATTGCCGATTCGCAGTCCCGAATAACTATTGGGTTATTGCCACATAAAACGAAGATCTTCCTTGGTGCCGAAACGCCAATTGTTGAAGCAACGCCGCGAGCCATAAAGCATATCATCGACAAGAATTGCGGAGGATTCCTTGCCTTAAAAGCAACGGAGATCATCGCACGCCACGAATCGATATTTGAAAGCAAAACAACCGACAGGGAAACGGGGCTCCATCGCATCGTTCTTGTGAAACGCTATCCCGGCGGCCGGGATTTATTCGCGGTCATAGAACTAAAATTCGGTGCGGCCAATCAGCTTGTGACGGTCGCAAGGGTCGGCAAAAACTATCTGAAGCCTTTGAAGAAAATTCTCTGATCTATAAATCCAAGATGGTCGCGCTGACACCATCATCGGCATATACCTTTCGGCACGCTGGCAGCGGTCGCGTTTTTCTGCTCTTTTGAATCTATAGATCAAAGAACCCTAAGGCAATTATTCCACTGATACCAATATTTCGTCAAATTCTTTTTAATCTTTCTTTAATATCTTGGTTTTATATAAAACTATCAAAGCCGTGATATAATCGTTATATGAAACCGATCCTTGTTTCCGGCATGCAGCCCACCGGACGCCTGCATATAGGCAACTATCTTGGTGCGCTCAAGAACTTTGTGGAGCTTCAGAACTCCGGCAAATATCAATGCTACTTTTTTTTGGCAGACCTGCATGCGCTCACCGAAGGGCCGGCGCCGAAAGAGCTCGCCGAGAATATTTTGCATCTTACCGCGGACTACCTCGCTGCCGGCCTTGATCCAAAGAAGTCCCTCATCTATCAGCAATCGCAGATCCCCGCGCACAGCGAGCTCGCGTGGGTGCTGAATACCGTGACGCCGATGGGCGACCTGGACCGCATGACGCAATATAAAGACAAGGCGGCGCGGCAGGCGGCCAACGTGAATGCTGGGCTCTTTGATTACCCCGTGCTTATGGCGGCGGATATTCTGATCTACGATGCCACGTTCATTCCTGTGGGCGATGATCAGCTCCAACACCTTGAGCTTGCGCGCACTGTGGCGCGAAAGTTCAATGCGCGCTTCGGCGAAACGTTCGTGGAGCCGAAAGGATTGCTGACGCAAACGCCACGCGTGATGTCGCTCAAAGATCCTGCGAAGAAAATGTCCAAGTCTGACCCGGACAGCTGCCTCTTCATCGAGGACTCGCCGGAGGAGATCAAACGCAATCTCGCGCGCGCGGTGACGGATTCGGGATCGGAGATCTTGTATGATCCGGAGAAGAAGCCGGGACTTTCAAATTTGCTCGAGATCTACGGCGCGTTCGCAGGAAAGGACCCCCACGCTGTTGCGATCGACTTTGAGGGTAAGCGATACTCGGACCTTAAGAGCGAGCTTGCGGACCTCATCGCGCGGCATTTTGAAAAGTTCCGCGCCAAGAAAAAGGCGTTGCTCGCAAAACCGGCGGGGATTAAGAAAATATTGGCGACGGGATCAAAAAAAGCTGCTGCGGTTGCCAACAAGAAGATGGTGGAGGTGAAGAAAAAGGTGGGCTACTAAGCCTTCCGTATCGCCACCCAAACATCCTGCCCTTCGAGCTTGGTTATTTCTTCTGCGATAAATTTTTCGGAACGCCCGAACTCTACTGCGGTCGCACCTATATCCGCAAGGAACGAGGCTTTATTCTTATCGATCACCTGCATCATTTTTTCCGGCAGCTCCATCATCGCGATGATCCTGTCCTTCGGCTCAAGCCCGGCTTTCTGACGCAACTCCTGGAACATACGCCCCACGTCACGGAGCAGCCCTTCTTCGCGTAGCGCGGGAGTGATCTCGATGTCGAGTTCCACACCTTCTTTTTTATCAACGAATAAGATCTCTTTCACGTTCACCTCTTCGGCGACGATCGCCGCGAGCGGTGCATCAAGCAGCACCCCCACCGTCATTGACGCGAGCGGTTGGCGAACCTTGATCCCCTTCTCGGCGCGCACCGCAAGACCGGCGGCGGCGAACTCGCGAGCGGCAGTCATCTGGTCAAGTAATTTTTGATCGATCTTGGCGCCGGCGCGCGGCCACTCATCCAGATGCACCGATCCCTTCGTGCCGCCAAGCGGCACGTAGAAAAGTTCCGAGAAGAACGGCGTAAACGGTGCCATGATGGTAATGAGTGAAAGCAGCACGTGGCCGAGCGTCGCCGAGGTTGTCGCGTGGTCCGCGGCGCTTTCCGGCCGCTGCAGCCGCCGCCGCGAGCGGCGGATGTACCACCGCGAAAGATCGTCCACGAGCGATTCGATCTCCAGCGCAGCTTCGCGGATCTCATACGCATCCAATTTCTTCGTAACGCCCTCGCTCGTCTGATCGAGCCGCGCGATGATCCACTTGTCCAGAATGTTCATGTCCGCCCCGGAAAGCTTTGCATGTTGGTCCGCATATGTTTTCCAAAAGACGAACGAGTTATAGACGATGAGGTGCACGCGCCGCATCGCCTTTGCAACCTCACCTTCGTCAAAGTTTTTTGGCTCGCCGAGCGGAGATCCGGTAAAGAAATACCAACGGAGCGCGTCAACACCATGCTTATCGATGACAGCAAACGGCTCGACGACATTCCCTTTCGATTTGGACATCTTCTGCCCAAATTTGTCATTGATCAATCCGAGCGCGATCACGTTCTTATAGGGCGATTCGTGGCCAAGCGCCGTCGCGATCGCCATTAGGGTGTAGAACCAACCGCGCGTCTGGTCCATCGCTTCGGAAATGTAATCGGCGGGATAATCCAGGCCGGAGAGCGTGGCCACATTCGCCTTCGGGACGGAGAACGGATAGTGCGCTTGCGCGTAGGGCATCGCGCCCGAGTCGTACCACACGTCCGCCACCTCCGGCACGCGGCGCATCTCGGCTTTGCACTTCGGGCATTGCGCCAAGATATCATCGGCGAACGGCCGGTGAAGATCAGCCGCACCGGTGTCGTTGCGCGGGATGATCTTCAGGTCTAGCGCCAAAAGTTCTGCCGGATTCATAAACATATTATTGTTCTCCGATTTTTTCTCCGCCGTGACCCTCTCGCTCCACCCGTTCGCGATCTGCGCCATCATCCAGATCGTGTCTTCGTGGCTTACGATCAGAATATTCTTCCCTTGGTACGCTTCTTCCATCTCCTTCAAGAAACTCCAAGCGCGCGTCCGAACATCGCGCAGCGATTCACTGTGATCATCCGGCTTCCCCATAAATCGCTCCAGTTGGGTGGGAAACAGTTTCCTATATTCATCACGCTGCTTTCCTGATAAGGATCCGAGATCTATCTCGTGCAAGCGTTTATCAAACACCACCTTCTCAATACCGAGGGCTTTCGCGACGATCTCGGCGGATTCTTTCGTGCGATCCAGATCGGAAGCAAAGATCATGTCGATCTTTTTTGCCTTGATAAGCGTGGCTGTTTCTTGAACCTCTTCTTTCCCTCGTGCCGTCAGTTTGCAATGTTGATCTCCGGAATCGACGATGCCGCGCGTCAGATTCTCCGATTCGCCGTGTCGCATCGCCCAGTAATTGTTCTTCGACCCGCCCGCGAGCCGGTCGAGTTCATCCAAACTGCCCACCACTTCCGTATGTCCGCAGGATTTGCATTCCCAGATCGGCAGCGGCGCGCCCCAGTACCGCTCACGGGAAAGATTCCAATCCTTCACTTCGCGCAACCATTCGCCGAAGCGTCCGTCCTTAACGTGCTTTGGCATCCAGTTCACGGTTTCATTATTTTTTAACAATTCCCCGCGCAGTTTGGACATCTCAATGAACCACGATGAGCGCGCGTAATACAGAATGGCCGTACCGCAGCGCCAGCAAAAAGGATATTCGTGCACATAGGATTCTGTTCTCAGCAGATTGCCGTTCTCTTCAAGGTGTTTGAAAATATGATCCTCCGTCTCTTTTGACTTTACATACTGCCCGGCCAATCCGCGTACCTCTTTTACAAATTTTCCGGCTTCGTCCACCGTGTGATATTCCGGCAGGCCAACTTTTTTGCCGAGCGCATAATCCTCTTCGCCGTACATCACGGCGGTATGCACCACGCCCGTGCCGTCGGTCGTCGTCACGAAGTCGGCGGGGTAGACCTTATATGATGTCGGTGATGTGAGCGAGGGTATGTCAAACAGTGGCTCGTATTCGAGGCCAATAAGTTGCGAGCCAGTAAGCTTATTTGTTTTTTTTATATCGGTGAATCCCAAATCTCCCAGACGCTCCGTCGCAGCGATGAAATATTCATCGCCGGACTCGAACGCTTCATATGAAATATCATTCCCGACTGCAAGCGCGACATTGCCAGGGAGGGTCCATGGCGTCGTCGTCCACGAGAGGATGTATATCTTGTCATCCGGCTTTACCGTATGATCCCCGATCTTCTGTCCCGGCTTTACCCTGAATTTCACATACACCGAAGTATCACTTACCTCTTTATATCCCTGCGCGAGCTCGTGTGACGAAAGTGATGTGCCGTCGCGGGTGCACCATGGCACCACCTTGAATCCTTTATAGAGCAATTTCCGCTTTGAGATCTGCGACAGCGTCCACCAAAGGGATTCTATATATTCCGGATCGTAGGTAATGTAGGCGTTCTTGAAATCGAGCCAGTAGCCGATGCGGCGCGTCATCCGCTCCCATTCGTCCATATAGATCCACACCTGCTTCATCGCCTCCTCGTTGAAGCGCTTCACGCCGAGTTCCTCGATATCCTTTTTTGACTTCAAGCCCAGCGCCTTTTCCGTGGCGATCTCCACCGGCAGGCCGTGCGTGTCCCATCCGGCACGGCGCGGCACTTCATATCCCTGCATTGTTTTGTAACGCAAGATGACATCCTTCACGACGCGACTGATGACGTGATGGATCGCCGGCTTGCCGTTCGCATACGGCGGCCCTTCATAAAAAACAAACTTTTTTGCCCCGGCTTTCTTCTCAAGCGACTTCTCAAAAATATGATGGTTGTCCCAAAACGCCAGAACTTTTTCTTCAAGTTCCGGGAGCTTGAAGTCGCCTTCGTCCAAAAAAGCTGGCACGGACATTGGTTTTTCAGGAGTATCGCTCGCCATCCCTATAAAATAGCAGGTTTTTCGGGATTTTCAAAGAAAAAGGCTCCCAAAAGAAGGGAGCCTTGTGATGACGCGCTAACCCGGTCGGAGCGATCAATCTTCCATGACCCTCAGTAAACAACTGGAGGGGATAAAGAAGTACCGCGGCTCTTCTGGATCGGCGGACGAGATGCGCCGCTGAAACCCTTCGAAGCCATCGATAACCCGATCGCCCGGATCAAAGCGCCAAGGGGGGCAGAGCTTCAACTCGGGGAAATTATCCACGATAACAACACTCGATGGGATACTGACTCCCCCGATCAAGAAATTGTGCGGGGGGCCTATCCTGATATCTCCAGCCTTAACAATGAATCTGGTCATCGCGGCTGTCGTTTTCGCTTCCATTTTCTCTTCTCCATGATGGCACCGCCATCGAACTGCCAGCGCGGATTATACCCTATCTCTAAATCTTTTCAAGTGTTTTGATCCCGAGCAGTCCCAGCCCTTTCTGCAAGGCACGCGCCGCAGTGGCGACGAGGAGCAAGCGCACGGCGCGGCGCGCGACGTTGTCATCCTTGAGGATCGGCGTCGTCTCGTAGAATTTATTCGCCGCCACGGCGAGCTTGTAGAGATACACCGCAAGCGTGCTCGTGGAATAGAGTTCGCCGGCGCGCGCGACGATATCCGGGAACTCAAATAATTTTCGCATGAGCGCGAGCTCGGTCATGTGCGCGAGCGTTGTTACGTCCACGCTTGCCGGCCGAAGATCGGACTTCCGCACGCCCGACTTCCGCAAAATGCTTTTCAGCCGCGCATAGGTGTACTGCAGATATGGCGCGCTGTCGCCGGAAAAATCCAACATCTTCTCCCAATTGAACACGATATCCGTCGTGCGATTCTCTTTGAGGTCGTTGTAGCGCAGTGCGCCGAGCGCCACCACTGTCGCGACCTCATCTTTTTCTTTCGGCGAAAGATCCGTATTTTTTGTTGCAACAACATCGCCCGCTCTGCTGATCGCCTCCGCGATGACTCCTTCCAAAAGTTGTGCCGTGCCTTCGCGCGTGGAAAGCTTCTTTCCACTTTCGCCCAACACCAAGCCATACTTTATATGCTTCAACTCGACCCCCTCACCCCATCCGAGCAACTTTGCCACTGCAAACAACTGCTCGAACGCAAGTGCCTGCTCGTTCCCCACTATATATAGTATCTTCGCCGGCTTATATTTCTTGAGCCGGTAGCGGAGGTTCGCGATATCGCGCGTGAGGTACAGACTTGCGCCGTCGGACTTCTGGATGAGCGCCGGCGGTAATCCGGCGGCATCAAGCTTGACCACCACCGCGCCCTCACTGCGTTCCGCGATATGCTTGTCCATCAACTCTTTTACTGTGTCTTTCATCTCGCGCTCAAAGAACGCCTCGCCGATCCACACGTCGAAATCGACGTCGAGAAGTTTGTATATCCTCTTGAACTCATCGAGCGACTCCTTCTTGAACCATTCCCACAGCCGCCGGTTCTCGTGGTCGCCGTCTTCCAACTTCTTGAATTCTTCCTGGCCGCGCTTTTCGAGCGCCGGATCCGCTTTCATCTCTTCATGAAACCGCACATACAATCTTTGCAGCGTCTCGATCGGATCCTTCTCCACGCTCTTCTTATCCCCCCACATTTTGTATGCGGCGATGAGTTTGCCGAACTGCGTTCCCCAATCGCCAAGATAGTTCCAGCGCACCACGCGATAGCCGGAGAGTTCCAGAATGTTCGCGAGCGCCGCGCCGATGATCGTCGTGCGCATGTGGCCCACGTGCATCTTCTTCGCGATGTTCGGGTCGGAATATTCCACGATCACCGTCTTTCCTTTCCCGGCATCTCCCGCGCCATATTTTTTGTCGCGTGCGATGCGCACGAACTCGCGCTGTATCGTCTCATTGCTCAGCCAGAAATTAATGAAGCCGGGCGCGGCGGCCTCCACTTTTTGGAAAAATCCCGCGGGCGCCGCGGCGGAAATCCGCGCGGCATATTCCTTGGCAAGCTCAAGCGGCGGAACGCCTTTTATCTTCCCCTGCCGCAAAGCGAAGTTCGTGGAATAATGTCCAAAAAGCTCCTCGTCGGGGACAGAGATATCGATGGGCGCGTCCGCGCCAAATATCTTTTTTAATATAATAATGATTTCCTGGGTCATTGACATACTAGATATAAATGCTATGGTACGGATGGCAGGCGCTTGGATCCTTCGGATCTTGGGTATCGCCTCCGACCCCAGGGGAGGCCCGTACCGGCTAGCGGTAAATTCTCAGAACCCCGTTCAACCGGGGGCCGGACTGGCGAATTTATCCTTGCTGAGCGCCGCCGCGTCAGCTTCTCTGCTCTTTATCATTTACCAGTTTAGCATCTCTAAAGGGCTCTGCGCCATTCGCGCCGGGCTTCTTATTTTTTTCGGATACCTTTTCACAACTAATATCAGCAACTAATGTAGAATGAAACCATGGACATGCCGGTGAAAAACATAGCGGAAAATCGCCGGGCGCGCTTTGATTACGAGATCTCGCAAAGCTATGAGGCGGGCATCGAGCTCAAAGGGCATGAAGTGAAAAGCGCGAAAGGCGGCCGGCTTCAGGTTGCCGGCGCGCACGTGCTTATCCGCGGCGGCGAGGCGTGGCTCGTGAACTCTCACATCCCGCCCTACCAGGCGGCCAATATGCCGCCAGATTACGAAGAGGACCGTGCGCGCCGGCTGCTATTATCCAAAGCGGAGATAAAAGAAGTGCAGGGTGCGCTGGTTGATAAGAGCCAGCATCTTATCCCGCTTCGCGCATATCTCAAGCGTGGCCTTATCAAGATCGAGCTCGGTCTCGGCCGCACGCGGAAAAAATCCGACAAGCGTGAAGTTATTAAAAAGCGTGCGCACCAGCGCGAGATGCGCCGCGGCGAAGAATAGGACAATAAAAACATACTGCCCTTTTGCTCCAGCGTAAGAACGCCCACTCGCTCAAGGGCAGTATGTTTTTATTGTGCCGTTGATGACGCGATCGCCGCGTTCAAGGTGCTTTCAAAATCTTGAAGGCTCTGCGGATTCGGGATTTGCTGAAGGTTCACAAAGAACGTCGGCGTGTGGTCGATCTGCGCCGTATTACCGCCATTGACGTCCGTCTGGATCTTATCCAACACCGCTGTAGCACTGAGGTCCGTGTTAAAAGTGTTTATATCAAGGCCGATCGATTGCGCGTATCCGTCGAAATATTGCGAGACGACCTGCGCGGGGGTGAGCGCAGTGTTGCCGGACCATTGCGTCTGGTCGGTGTAGAGCAGATCGTGCATCGCCCAATATTTTGATGCACCCCCCTCGAGTCCGGCCGCCTCGGCCGCCTGCGCGCCGATCTGCGCGAACGGATGGATGGTCGTAAGCGGGAAGTTGCGGAATACGAAGAGTACCGTGCTGCTGTAGTTCTGCACGAGCTGCTGCACGAGCGGGAAATATTCGCCGCACGCCGGACATTCAAAGTCGCCATACTCGACGAGCGAGACCTTCGCATTCAGATTACCCTCCGTCCAGTCAGCGGATGTGAGCGTCGGCGCCGTCGTCGAGACGAACGTGCTGCTCGCGTTGTTCGAGGACGTGCCGCTTGAGTACGCGCCCGCAATGATCACCCCGGCTGTGACGACCACAATGAATCCGATGACGAACCAGATCGTCGCCTTGTTCGCCTGACCAGTGTTGCTTATCATGATTACCATATTACCATCGCTCATATTGCTTTGCCAGAATGGTTGCTGGCCGTATATAATGAACTCATCATGTCATCATTCAATCCCATCCGGACAGTTGACGGTATTTCGTATGAACGCATTGCCGTCAAAACCCATCTTATCTGGTTCGGTGAAGACCTTATTGATACCCTCAGGAAATATGCTAGCTCCTCATTGAAGCCCGGCGATTGGCTCGCACTCTCCGAAAAGGTGGTTTCCACCTGTCAGAACGATATCCGGAATATTTCCACGGTAAAAGTGGGCTGGCTCGCCAAGTTGATCGTTATGGGAGTAAAGAAATACCCCGATGATAAGGGCTGGGATAACAAGGAAAAGATGCAGGTGGCGGTCGAGATGGCGGGCTATCCACGCGCGATCCTTGCGATGGTCATCGGTGGGCTCGGCAAACTCGTAGGCATCCGCGGGATATTTTGGATGATCCTCGGACACCGCGCGGGGGAGCTCGACGGGTTCAATCCGGTTGTCCTTGAACCGTATCGCGAGAATGTGGCGCTGCCGCCCTCGCATCCGGAAGACACCTGCAACCGCATCGAGAAAGAACTTGGCGCTCCGGCGGTGATCATTGACGGCAATAACATCAACGTGAAGATCATTGCCATGAGCAAAGGCGTACCGATGGACGCGAAGAAAGCACGGCTCGTCTTGCTCGACAATCCGATGGGGCAGGAGGAAGAACTTACGCCATTCATCATCGTGCGGCTAAAAAAAGAAGGGCGGTCGGGATGATATCCGACAGCCCTTTTGGGTTGTTGTAGCGACTGGGTTCAGCCCGCCACCGGCACTTCGACGGCTTTCTGGATGCCGGCGAACACCGATTGGAGGAGATGCTCGCAGTGGGCGTCGTCGAGCATGGTCGTGATGCGCATATCGCAGGCGGTGTCCAGGGCCCTGTGCGTCTTTGGAAACGCTTCGTCCCCGATGCCGGCGATATACTTCCAGTTCCATGGCGCGCGAGCATTGTCACCGACAGCGAATGCTGCAAGCGGCACCCCGCACGAACGCACATGCTCGATGAACGTCTTCATCATTTCCGGCGTGAAATCTTTCAGCCGGAACTGTATGGAGTCGAGCACCCGGATCTCGCGGCGGTCCGCCTTGGGTATCTGGACGGACTTGTTCCGCGAGAGCCCCCTGACGATCGTATCGTAGAGCTTTTTGTACGCTTCGATGCGACCCTCGACGAGAGGCAACTGACACCGTGCGATCGCGGCGGTCATGTTCGACATCCGCATGTTGTATAGCGGCCGTTGGTTGAGGTATTGCTTGAGGACATCGCTCCCCGGCTTCAGAAGGTGCCGTTCAAAAAGGTTCTCGTAAGCGCCTTGATCGAACAGCATCCTGGCAAACAGGTCGGGGTCGTCCGTGGTGACCATCCCGCCTTCGCCGGCGTTGATGATCTTGTAGGACTGGAAGGAGTACGTGGCGATCTTCCCGAACGTGCCCACAAGACGATGACCCCACCAACTGCCGAGCGCATGCGCCGCATCTTCGATGATCGTGATACCGTTGGCATCGCAGATCTCCAGGATCCGGCCCATGTCGGAGATCCAGCCGCGCATATGCGAGAGCAGGAAGACCTTCGCTTCGGGATTGCGAGCGATCTTCACCTCAAGATCTTCAATATCTACCTTGAAGTCCATACCGCACTCCACGAGGACCGGTTCCGCATGCAGGTTCTCGACGGCCGAAGGGACCGCCGTGAAGGTGAATGCCGGAACGAGCACCTTGTCGCCCGGCCCGACGCCCAATGCCTTGAGCGCCAGAAGGATGGCACTGCTACCGGAATTCACCGCGAGGGCGTAACGCAGCGCGCCGCCCCATTGCTCGAGGAAATCCCGCTCAAACAGGGCGGCCTCGGATTCTTCGGGTTTTGCGGAGCTGTATCGGAAGATGTTTCCGCTCCGGAGGATCTCTACGACGCGGCTAATCCCTTCTTCCGGGATAGCTTCCAGTTCTTGGTAATTCCATTTCGTCATGTCCGTGTCCTTTCGGAGTGAAATCAATGTTACTGCAACTCAACGTTCAAGCTGCTAGCCATAGCATAAACCTAAAGGGTCCGAATTGTAAATACTTGCTACAATAATGGCATGCCGATCTGGATACTCGTCGCCGCCGTATTGATCCCCCAGGAGTTCGCGTCAAGCGCGATCGTTTTTATCATCGCCCTGCAGAATAATTTCCCAATATGGGAGATCAACGTGATCTGGATCTGCGCGACGACGCTCGATATGTACGTGGGCTACAAACTCGGAAAGTTCACGCAGGAAAAATTACAGGGGACGCGCTTTTTTAATTGGACAGAAAAGTGGATAAAAAAGGGACGCACCCAGCTCGGCACGCACGGCGAAAAGCTGTCGCTCGCCCTGCTTGGCGTGATCAATTTCCCTTATATCAACACGTTCATCGGCGCGTGGATCGGCATGCCCTTCAACATGGCACTCCTGCTGACACTCGCCGGCAACTTCGTCTGGTTCCTCTTCTTATGGGGTACCGTCCTCGGCCTGTCGTCGTTCGTTTCTAATCCTGATATCATCATCCTCATCCTCCTCGTCGCCGGCATCCTTTCTCACTTCCTGTTCAAGTTCTCCAGATCGAACAAGGGGTGATTCTCGAATAGCGAAAGCAGTAAGCTGAGCGCAAGCGGTCCGAGCAGGATCCCGATCGGGCCGAAGAACGAGAGGCCGCCCAAGACGGCAAACAGCATCAGCATCGGATGGATCCTCTCCTTGCCGCCGAGCAGACGCGGCCGGAGATAGGCCTCTATCGTTGTTGACATGATAGCCGTCCAGATCACGAGCCCGATAGCGCTCAGAATGTTCCCGCCGAGATAGAGCGAAACGATCCCGGGAATGACGATGAGCAGAACGCCAATGCCCGGAATGAATGACGCGATCATTGTGACCGCGCCCCACAGGATCGCGCTCGGCAATCCAAAAATAAAAAATCCGAGCCCAGTAAGCACGCCGTAGAGCGCGGCCACGAGGAGCGATCCGCGGATCACGGAACTCGCGCGGGCATGCAGACTGGTAAGCACCGCCTCCGCTCGTTCCGAGGATAGCGGCCCATGTTCTACGATTGACGTGCGGATCTTGGAACCGTCTTTAAGGAAATAATAGAGTGCAAAGAACGAGAGAAGAACGGTCGCGATGACGTTCATGAGGCCGGAGAATATCGGGCCGATGGCACCGATCAAAAGATTGATCCCCTGTTGGACATAGGGAGTGGGATCGATCTTCAGCGACGGGAGCCAGCTGTTCAACATCGTGCCCAGCCATCCGACGAGGGGCGCCTGCGCTCCGCCGTTGTAGGTAACCGCGCCGTACAATCCCTGTGCTTCAGTGAATATCTGAAGTCCAAAGAACACGAGCGGAACGAGAATAATAGCGATCGCGATGAGAACGATGAGCCCCGCCGCGGCGGCGCTCCGGTCATGCAGCCATTTCTTTATCACGCCGTACCAGGGCTGGAAAAGGATCGCGAGACTGATGCCGAGTACGATCGCGTCCAGCTCCGGAAGGAACACCAATCCCACGAGCACCGCCGCAACGATCAATATCGCTATTGAAAAATATGTTTCCGAACGAGGCGAAGCCATATGCATATTGTATCACTCTTCTTTCTTTTTCTTGTTATTAACAAAAACAAAACAGCCCCGCCAAATTGGCGGGGCTGTTTTGTTTTGGCGTTATGCGCGGCTGACGTTCGTCGCGGCCGGGCCCTTCTCGCCTTCGGTAACCTCGAAAGTGACGACATCGCCAACCTTGAGATCATCAAATGCGACACCATTCAACTCCTTGGAGTGGAAGAAAAGGTCTTTCGCTTCGCCATCGCGCGCGATAAAACCGAATCCACGATCCGTAAGGGTCTTGATTGTTCCTTGCATGATTGTAATTAGTATTGTTGCTTTTCTAGAAGTTCGACGACGTTTCTTAATTTGCCACTTAATAGTACTCCACATCCGAAAATTTGTCAAGTTATCGTCGGGGCGTCACAAGTCCGACCTCCCGATCGAACACGCCCGCGATCTTATGAAGCGTGTTCACAGAAAACCCCCGCGAACCTGATTCTATGCGCGCCACTACCGACTGCGGCATGTCTGCTTTCTTCGCCACCTGTGCCTGTGTCATGTGTCTCTTTTTCCGCAGCATTTTGATCTCATAAGCAAGCTGAGATCGGCTCCTCTCCTCCAGAAACGCCTTTTTAAATTTTTTATCCTTCATTTTTTTGGCGAGAAACTCATCGAACGGAACGAAGTCTTCTATTGTGATCTCTTTGTTTTTCATATGATAAGTTAGGTTATTCAAACTTTTTGTATATATTCCACGCCCTTTTGATAATTCTCCGTGGCGTTTTTCTGCTTTGCTTCTTGAGCACATCCACTACATAAATTGTTCCCTCTATCCTAAAATATAGGATGCGATACTGTTTTACCGAAAGCTCCATAAGCTTTCCTCTGAGTGGTTTTATTAACAAGCTGGCGGTTTTTCCGGTTCCAAGTTGTTTGATGTCGGCTAATATCTTTATGGACAATTCCCCGCTGAGCGCGTCAATGCATTCAAGGACGTTGCCCAATACTACGATCCTCGGCTCGTAGGATGACTCTTGGTTATTTTGAAATTCTCCAGTTTCCATTATAGCAAATTGGCTATATTCGTCAAGGTAGTAAAAGTAGACGCTTTTTATTTAGCGCAGTATAATGGAACGCGATTAAAATTATGTTAAAAAAATAGCCCCCTACCGGGGCTATTTTTTATCCTCATGCCATCCCTCGCCTAGTGAATGATGTTCGCCAGGTGCAATAGCCAGAGAAAGATGCCGATCGGGACGATGAACAGCGCCCACCCGATCCCCAAGCCGACGGGCGATCCCCAGCTGAACCACGAGCCCCATGCCCGCCAGTTGTTCATCGGGAACATCTCGTTCCGGTGATCGGCGTGCATCTTTGCGATACCGCTTTTTTCGTTTTCTTCTGTCATGATATTTTTTATTGATTGCGCACTCGACCTTTGGATATCCCAAAGGCGTGGATGGATGCGGCCGCTTTGATCAGGATTAGCGATCACGGTTTGCAAGGCACCACTTATTCCACTAGTCTTAGTATAATAGAAAATAGCGCTGCGATTTTTACAACACGGTGCATGCAACGATGTTATTGAAACCATGAAACTATTAGTCATAGGCGCCAACTGCGCGGGTAAAACCACGGTCATAAAATATCTCCGAGCACATACGGACGATGCCATGTCAACGATTATGGAGATGGATGAAGAAATTGCTCGCCTCAATGGTGGGGAATGGCCAAAGGATTTGGCGTACAAAAACGAGGTGCTTGTACCGCAAATCCTCAAACGGGTAGCCGATATGTCGGAGGTGATATTCTTTGAGAGTCATCTAACTCCAGATCAAGTTGCTGCACTCAAGCAGGATGGAGGATTTACTACTGTGCTCATCGAAGTTGACCAAGAGGAACTGCAACGCCGTAACCGCCAACGCGTAGCCGAAGAAGGCTATGCCGATGCGAGCACCTGGATTAATTCGCAGCTTATAAGTATTGCGGAAATGAAAAACCGCCGACTATTCCACACAATCATAGATGGTAGTCAGCCAACTGAAATGGTAGCGGGCAAGATTACCAAACTGGATTCGAACTCTTCCTTATAAATAGAATGGGCTCCCGCTTTTGCAAGCCCTGCTTTGCTTTTGAAAGGTGTCTCGGAAGCGCGAAGGCGCTGAGAGCCAAGGCGTTCCGGTCAGCAGACCGGAACGCCGTCCTTTCAAAGGAATGCCCTTGCAAAAGCGGGAATCTCGACTATACTTATCCGCATGCCACAAACCGACGAACCGAAGGGCTCCGCAGTAGCAGCGGCCCTCAAAACCGAGATCTCCACCACCGACTGGCCGAAGGAAGGCAGTGTCGTGGAGGTAACATTGCTCAAGCGTCTCCCCCGCAAGGCGTATTTTGATATGGGCCGCTTTGGCACCGGCATCGTGTTCGGCGCCGAGATCGCGAACGCGCGCGAAGCGTTGCGCGTGCTCAAGCCCGGCGATTCGCTCCAGGCAAAGATCGTCGCGCTCGACGGCGAAGAGGGTGACATCGAGCTCTCGCTCTCCGCGGCCGGCAAGCAGAAACTCTGGC
>DATCDU010000028.1:0-3737 GCA_036510525.1 Minisyncoccota bacterium | reverse complement strand
GCTTTTTGTCCTATCGGGACGCCATCAAGACATACCTCGCATACTACAACGGGGAGCGAAGTCATATGGGTATCAACTTCATGACCCCACTCAAAAAAATCGCCGAAAGTATTCCAAGCTATTGACCCGAAAACGTATCGGGCTTCTCCAACATCGCCTCGATGAACATGTCGATATTTCCGGCCAGCACATCGTCCACGCGTGATGTCTCGGCATCGGTGCGGTGGTCTTTTACCATCTGATACGGATTCAGCACGTACGAACGGATCTGGCTCCCCCACTCCGGTTTCACCTTCGTGCGTAGGGCACCGATCTCTTCCACTTTTTCCTGCTCCATCAATTGAAAAAGCCGCGCTTTAAGAATTTTTAATGCCTGTTCGCGGTTCTGCTGCTGGGAGCGCTGGGCGCGCGAACTGATCGCGATGCCGGTCGGCACGTGTACGATGCGTACGGCTGTCTCCACTTTGTTCACGTTCTGGCCGCCGGGGCCGCCGGCGCGGGAGAACTCAAACTTAAGATCGCTTTCCGGAATCTGCAACTTTGATTCCTCAAGCGCCGGCAGATCGGGCACCACTTCCACGAGCGCGAACGATGTCTCGCGCGAATGCTTTGCGTTGAACGGCGAGATGCGCACGAGGCGGTGCACGCCCTGCTCGTTCTTTAAATAGCCGTATGCGTACGCGCCGGCGATCTCGATCGTGCGCGAGCGCGGATTGTCGTCCACCTCCTGCACTTTCCATCCGCGAAGCTTCGCGTAGCCCTCGTACATGGCACCCAGCATCCGCGCCCAGTCCCCCGCGTCGTCGCCGCCCGCGCCAGGATAGATCGCAAGCACCGCCGACTGCTTGTCGTAGCGGCCGGTGAAAAGTTGTTTTAACTCGAACTCGCGGAATTCGCGCTTGACCTCGTGGAAGTTGTTTTCGTCGAACTGTTGTTTGAGCGCATCGATGCTCTCATGAATATCGTTGCATTTTGAAATGATGTCATTCAATTCGCCGAGCTCGCGGATCTTCGCGTCGGCGTTCTGCCGATCACCCCAAAAACCGGCGGATGACATTTCCGCTGTGAGCGCCGCGATCCGTTTTTGTTTTTCCGCGAGGTCAAAGACGCTCGCCCAGCTGGCGAGCTTCGTTGTCCAATTCCATCAGTTGTTCGGAGTAGTCCATAAAAAACTAATTGGGTTTCTCTTTTTTGCGTTTCTCTTCTTGTCGCCGTTCCCATCTTATCATAGACAGTTTTTGTCGTGCCGCGGTACGCGCGTCGTCCAACGACCCATACTGACTACCGGGGGCTCTCCACAATTTCGACGCCAACGCCTCTTCTTCCGCCCTATCGACATCTGCTCTTGCCAGTCTTTCCGCTTCCTCGAAATTAAATTCCGATTGCGCATCAGACGGGAGATCCGCATGGTCCTTCTCCGATGGAATTGGTTCGCGCTTCATCAGATTTTTATTATATCACTCTTCTTTCTGAGCCACCTCCCGGATTCGAACCGGGGACCTTTGCTTTACGAAAGCACTGCTCTACCAACTGAGCTAAGGTGGCGCTGCCTCAGGAAAATATAACGAAAACCCAGAGTTTGCGCAACAGCGGAGAGAGTGGGATTCGAACCCACGGTACCCTTTCGAGTACACCGCATTTCGAGTGCGGCGCCTTCGACCACTCAGCCATCTCTCCCCTGCTCTATGGTCGCAGAAACACCCCGCGATTTCAAGAGTCCTGAACAAGTTTGTGGCGCCATCTCGAAAGGAGACGGCGCCACGACGTAAACAACGGGAACGGCGGTGGTCAAACAACCAAGGGAGCCCTGCGAAGGTGACTGGTGGTGGTGCTGAGGCACGGATCACAGCCCAGGAGGTGATACTTTACCTCCATTACGACATCGGCATGTATCCGCACCAAGGACCGTGTGTTGTCCCCGGGGGAAAAATCTTCCGGGAATGCGGCCATGTGATCGCCGACGCTCCGCAAGCCGCCGACAAGATAGGAAGCCACGCGCGCGAGCAGACGCGGCGAGGCGTTACATGGTTTTGGAGGTGGAAGTGAAATGCGTGGGTTGCGAGGTTCACAACAGTGCGTTCCCCGATAAAACCGGGGAGGAGGATTGAGCACGCCGGACCGGTCCGGTATCAACATTCCCGAATGCATTGGATCCCTCAATTTTTGAATTCGCACCTTCCCTAAACCATGGAAGAAGCTTCAAGCACTATACCACTTCCGGCGATAAAAGTAAATCTCCGGTGAAAGATAGGCCGGGCGGCGGTTTTTGGTGTGTGCCCTCGAGAGGAATCGAACCTCTATCGCCGCGTTAGGAGTGCAGTGCTCTATCCATTGAGCTACGGGGGCGTTGGGGATACTATAGCGGATTGGGATTGCGCTCGCAAATCATTAAATTTTTATGAAAAAGGATTTGTAGCTTTTTTTACAATCACTAAGCATAGTTGTATGCAAAGCTATATCCAATTCATAGATAAGGCGATGGCTTTACGGCGACAAGGAAGAACGTACAGCGAGATTCAGGAATTATTGACTGTTAAAGTGCCACCGAGCACGCTATCCACATGGTTCAAGCAACTTCAGCTCTCTCATCAAGAGAAAGACCTTATCAGTTTTCACGGAAAAGAAAGGATTAGAAATGGAAGTATTAAAGCGAGCGCCACAAGAAAATTAGCAAAGAAGAAACGACTGGAAATTATCTATAAAGAAAATCTTTATCTGAAAGAAGCGCTGGATGATAATGAGGTTGCGAAAATCACTTTAGTAATGCTATATTTGTGCGAGGGTTCAAAGCACCAGAGCGCATCTTTATGTTTTGGGAATTCCAATCCGGGTATTATCCATCTATTTCTCCAGTTGCTCCGTCAGTGCTATAAGATAGATGAAAAGAAACTTCGCTGTACCGTGCAGTGCCGCGCGGATCAGGATACTGAAGTGTTGATTTCATTTTGGTCAAGAATAACCCTTATTCCCATAAATCAGTTTTATCGATCTCGTATTGATAAAAGAAGCGTTGGAGTACCCACCAAGAAGCCGGATTATAAAGGTGTTTGTCGCATAGATTATTTCTCGGCCGCACTTTATAATGAGCTAAAGATTGTTGGTGAATTACTTTCAGAGGGCCTATAGTTCAATGGTAGAATAGATCGATGGCATCGATCAGACAGGAGTCCGATTCTCCTTGGGTCCACATTCATTGCGATTATAATAGAATCAATCTTGGAGGGGTCGGATAGTGGTTTATTCCACCGCACTTGAAATGCGGCCGCCCGCAAGGGCCCGTGGGTTCGAATCCCACCCCCTCCGCATCCGAAAAGTAGGCTATAATAAATTCATGTCCGAGAGCCCATCGCACGAAGCGGTCGTCATACCCGAGCCGAAGCTTACGAAGTTTTTGTTTGCCGACACGCGGGTGGCGTGGGTGTGGCTGCTGCTCCGCCTCTATGTTGCGTACACGTGGGTGACGGCGGGATGGGAAAAGGTGACGAGCCCGATGTGGGTCGGGGCACAGGCGGGAACGGCGATCCACGGATTTTTGATGGGCTCAATGGCAAAAGCTTCCGGCGCGAATCCGGCCGTCGCCTCATGGTATGCGTGGTTAGTGAGCAATGTCGCACTCCCCCATTTTGTGATCTTCTCTTACCTCGTCGCATTCGGCGAACTCGCCGTCGGTGTCGCATTGATGCTCGGCGCGTTCACCGGCATCGCCGCATTCTTCGGCGCGTTCATGAACCTGAACT
>DATCDU010000027.1:0-13923 GCA_036510525.1 Minisyncoccota bacterium | reverse complement strand
GAAGCGCTTTTTGTCCTATCGGGACGCCATCAAGACATACCTCGCATACTACAACGGGGAGCGAAGTCATATGGGTATCAACTTCATGACCCCACTCAAAAAAATCGCCGAAAGTATTCCAAGCTATTGACCCGAAAACGTCCCCTGAAATGGCTGGGATTGCAGGTCATAGAAGGGGTACCCGCTACGCCACTGTATCCCCCGGCTTGCGTTCCGCCGCGGTCTCGGCCGCGGAGATCGCCGCGGCCACCGGAGTCGTCGGCTTTGGCAGAATCAGATCCGGCACGGCGAGGAGCACGAACGCGGCGATGAACGCCATGATGCCGGCGCCGACGAAGACCACGTCGTAGCCCAGCGTGCCGGCGATGACGCCGCCAAGGAACCCAGCAACGCCCGCGCCGATGCCGCTCACCGACGAGTCAAGCGACCAGTCGAGGGAAATCGCGTTCTTGTCGAGATGCCGCGAGTAGATCGTTGGCCACGATGCGTAGTAGAACGCGAAAGCGATCGCTTGGACCGCGTGGATAAGGTAGAGCTCCCACACTGTTGTGACCCAGCACATCGCGATCGCAGAGATACCGACCAGCATCAGGCCGCCGACGAGTGCCATGAAGTCATCGTGCTCGCCGGGCGTCGAATCAAGATAGTTCGCGATAGGGATCTGCGCAACAGAACGCACGATCCAGTAGATCGCGGCGGCGATACCGATGACCATGAGCGACCCGCCCACGACGCGCTGGATGATGAACACCGAAAATACCGGATCGATCAGTCCCCATCCGGCGAGCAAAAAGAAATCGGAGATGACGAAATACTTCACCACCCTTCCCACTTTTACGTTGATGTTTACTTTGATCCTCATAACTCCATTATAAGCGAATTCCGCGGAACCTGTGGACCCAGCGATGTTTGAACTCGCTTCTCCGCTTGTTAATGGCGTTGTTTTACCACATAAACTATGGGCCCAGGATCCGCAGGCTCAAGCACCATAACAAAGACACGATTAAAACTATTTAAAACGAAAACAGCCGCAGAGTACGGCTGTTTTCGCAACAAGCGGAGTAGGCCCATAATTCATACGGGTCAACGCCCGTTAGAATAATAATTCTCCTACCACAAAAGTCAAAAGCTTTTTTAACTTTTTTTAATCTTTCCAAAAACGTCAGCTGTTCACAAAATCGAACGATCCATCATCCTTCACCACACATTGCACCTTCGCGCCTTTCGCGATCTTCTTTGAAAGCAACGCCTCGGAGAGCGGCGCGCGGATGTATTCGTCGATCGTGCGGCGGAGCGGCCGCGCGCCGAACGCCGGATCGTAGCCGAGCTTGGCGATCTTCGCGACTGCCTCGGGACTGAACGAGAGTATGATTCCCTGTGTATGCAGCGCCGCGATCAACTCGCTCAAGTTGATCTGCACGATCTGAGGAAGCTGGCTCAATTCCAGATCCCTAAAGATGATGATCTTGGAAAAGCGATTGACGAGCTCCGGCTTCAACACATCCGTCAGTCGCGCACGGAGATAATCCGCGATTTCCGCCATGGACTGCCCTTTCGCGAGCGCGTCGTTGATGATGTCCGAATGCGCGTTGGACGTCGCGATGACGATCGTGTTCGTAAAGTCGATGACGCGGCTCATGTTGTCGGTAAGACGGCCGTCATCCAACACCTGCAGGAATAAATTCAGAATATCCGGATATGCCTTCTCGAACTCATCAAGGAGCACCAAGCTGTACGGCTTCTCGCGCACCGCATCGGTCAGCGCGCCGCGCACGGTACCGTCCGGCGATCCGATGAAGCGGAAGAAGCTCGTCTTGTCCTGATACTCCGTCATATCAAAGCGCACCATCATCTTTTCCGAACCGAACTGGATCTCCGCAAGCTGTTTTGCGAGCTCGGTTTTTCCCACCCCTGTCGGTCCCACAAAGAGGAAGCTCGCGATCGGGCCGCCCTTGCGCGTTAATCCGCTCCGGTATTCCCGTAAGGCCTGCGCGACCGCTTTTACTGCCTCATCCTGCCCGACGATCCGCTCGTGGATTATCTCCTCCATGTGCAATAACTTTTCCGCTTCATCACCTTCCGCCTCGTGCATGGGAACGTTCACTTTCTCTTCGGCGACGGCCGTCACGCGGTCGGGCGTCACCACTTTTTCTCCGCGCCGCTCGGCTTCCACGACGGCGGCCTTCAAGAGATCCTCCGCGCTCGACGGAAGATATTTATCGTGGATATATTTCTTTGCAAGGATCACCGAGTGCTTGATCGCGCCAAAGCTCACCGCGATCTTTGACCGCTCTTCAAGCAAAAAGCTTTCGTAGATCAGCAGTTTTTCCGCATCCCCTTCGCTGATCTCATTCACCATGATCGTCTCGAAGTTCCCGACGAAGTCGCTTCGCGGCTCGATAAATTCCTTGAACTCATGCGGATAGGATGTGCCCACGATCGGGAACCGGTTGGAAGTGATGACGGACATCAGCGCATCGGCGGCGGAAAGATACGCGGCGCCGGAGGTGCGCACGAGGTTGTGTATGTCAGGGATAAAAAGAACGATGTTGCCCGCAGTGAGGATCTCGTCCACCACGTTCTTCAGGCGCGCGTTCAATTCCTCCGGCGCCGCGCCGGCGATCAAACTTTGGAGCTGAAGACCCACAAGTCGCCGGTCAAAAAGTCCTTCGGGAACATCATCTCTCGTCAAACAATAAGCGAGATGCCGTATGAGCGCTTCTTTCCCGCTCCCCGGCTCACCGATAAGGATCGCGTTCGGATCAATGGGCTTGCCGATCGCCTCGATGAGGTGTTCGTATTCCTTCTCGTGGCCGATGAGAAATCCGGCCTGGGCGTCCCGCGCGAGATCGGTATAGTCCACGCCATATTTATCCAGGATCGGCGTCGGGCGCGATGTCCATGCGCGGTTCATGATGCGATGCGGGATCACCCGGTGCGTCTCTTGCGCGAACCCTCCGACCACATCCGGCAGCCGTAAGAACGGCCCGCGGCGTGCGGCGAGCGCGCTAAAAATGAGCGCGCGCTCAAGATCCCCCTCCTCTATATTAAAGAGCGAGAAAAGCCGGTCGAGCGATTCGTCCTCCATGGCCGGGAGCGCTGAAAAAATATCGGCGGGCGTGATGAACTCGTGTCCCGCGCCGACCGTGCAAGCGAACGCGCGCACCGCGAGCGGCGTCACGACATCGGCGTACGGCCCCCCCGGCGCGGACTCTTGCATAAGTGTATCGAGTTTTGCTTTGAACGCTTTTGGATCTACATCCAGACGCTCCAGGCCATTCTGTACCTGGGGCAGTTCGAAAAGGCGGCCGGTAAGCTCGAGGAGAAAATTCTTTTTCGTGATGATGCTCCGGTCGGCGGCGCGCTCGATCATGGAGAATGCCGCCGTGTTCATGGTTTCAGCCAGGTTCACTCTCCCCGTCTTCGGCAATTCCGAGATCGGCGTATCGCCTTCTCCGCGGTGGATCATAAGATCGACGAGCACGAGTACGAGGAACATTCCCAGATAGAACAGCGCGGGGATGTCGCCCGCCAGGAGGAACACGACGGTCGCGACGGCAAGCACCAGGTAGGAGATATAACTGATCACGCGGACGAGCATTCTCCCCGCGATCGTCATGCGTAGGCGCGGGTCGTCGAAATAAAAATCGTACTTAGAGATGTTTTGCGGCATAGAAAAGGATGACTGCGGGAATGGCGAGCCAGATAATATAGACGACGGCGAACGCGAGGGCAATGACGAGGTATATCACTCCGCCGATCAAAATACGGAACGTGCGGAACACGATCCCGAGGATCCTGCCGATCACGCTGTAATCCTTATAGAGCGGCTCAAAGAAATGCCGCAATGTGATGGCGACCGCGAATGATTGGTCAGCAGCTGTTATCACCGACATAAAATGCCGCCCGATCACGCGGGACCCGTCGATATACCAATGATGAAAAAAATCCAGGAAGCGGTAGAGAAAACGCCGCGCAAGATAGACGACCGAAAAATCCATACCCTAATAATACCACTCTATCGCCCACTAAAAGAGGCCTCCCTGCTTCGGCTTTTCCGGCTGGGGCTTGGCGGTATGCGCGGGCGGCAGTTCTATCATCCCAAATTCGCCGGACAACACGCTCGGTATCTTTTTGAAATCGCCCCGCAGAGTTTCCATCATTTGCGTGGATCGGAGTGCCGCCGCAGGATGATAGACCGGGAATATCGTCCGGCCGTCAACGAGCAAGGGCCGGCCATGATCGCGCGTGATCTTCGCTTCCGGCAAAAAATAGTTCATCGAAAAACGCCCGAGCGTGACGATCAGCTTCGGATCGATCACTTCGATCTGCCGCGTAAGGTAAGGCTTGTACGCCTCGATCTCCGCGGGCAACGGGTCACGGTTCTCCGGCGGCCGCCGCTTGACGATGTTCGTGATGTACACGTCCTCGCGCTTCCACCCAAGCCCGCGGATCATGTCATCGAGCAATTGACCGCCGCGTCCGACGAACGGACGGCGCAGGCGGTCTTCGTTCACGCCCGGCGCCTCGCCGATGAACATCACCGCGCAATCGACATTTCCTTCCCCGAACACGAGGTTCGCCGTGTCACGCAGCGGCAACGCCGCATTCGCAACCATGTCGGCCTCGATCTTCTTGAGCTCCGTCAATTTATCCATATGAGGATTATAGCCTAATTAAAAATTGATGAACAAAAAGACCGCCCTCATTAGAGAGGGCGGTCTTTTCATGATCATCCTATTGATCTGCTTGCAGCTTCTCTGAAAACGCAGTGAGGTCGCTGGAAAGCTGGGCCTCGCCCTGCGGGGTAGGATTCTGGCTGTACTGTGCGTTCCACTGCTGTAACTCCGTGCTGAACTGCGCAAGATCGTTACTGAGTGCCACCGTATTGACCGGCTTCGGCCGCGTGAAGATGTAGATCACCAATCCGATCACCACCACCGCGAGCACGATCGAGATGTACATATAGACGTTTTTGTTCATACAGTGTAATACGAACCAACTGACAAAACGTTAAAGCCCCACTTGGGGCGTGTTTATATGGATAACAGGGGTCGAGGGGCCGGTAATCGTCACGGTAGTAGAAGCGACCCCGGAGACCTTTGTGGTCGTTGGGGTTGGGATGATCGTGGTGGTGATAGTGCCAGTGGTGATGGAGCTCGTGGCGGTGGCACTTCCATCCGTAATATATCCGCCCATCGGATGGCGGTTGTGATGATCCTGATCGTTGGATGTTTCCCCGGTGGATGACGCAGTACCATTCCGCTGATCGCGAGCATTATCCCGGCACTGTTCGTTGAATTCTGCGAATCCGTTCGGCCGCTTGGCGAGAGTAACTTCAAGTTGGCCGATGAGAACGCCAGAAGTGCTCACGTTGAACGCATTACAATAGACATCTATCGAGCCGATATCCACCGATGACGAAGCGGTGATCGCGCCGACGGTGGATGAACCCGTCGTAGTCGACTGTGAGCCGCCGCGATAATATGCGTTGCTCAGCTGAGTCCCAACCTGAACGCTACTGGTACTATTCCCCCCGCTACCGCTCGACGTGGCGTTCGTGAAGGCGCTGAGCGATGTGTCGATATCCTGGTCAAGATCCGATGTGAGTTGCGGGATAAGCGTGCTCGACGGCGCCGAAGTTTGTAGAGCCGCGATCTCATTCGCGCGCCGGACAGCAAACGTCGCCTGCAGCTGTGACTTCTGCACCGGTGACGCGAACGCAAGTTGGACATTCTCTCCGATGCGCTTCAGCGAATACAGCGGGCTCGTCGCGGAAACGTTCGCGGTATCGGCATAGGCCGAAAGCCCCACGGCGATACAAAGCGCGGCGAGTGCCCCGATCCCGATCTTGAAGAACGTGGTCACATATGACGGGCGGGCGTAAGCAGAATGCGCATTCGCCCCGAGCGCGCTCGCGTCAAAAGCCGCCAGGAACCGTTCTTTCCCTTGCGTCATAAATTCCTTTCGTGGCAAAAGCCCTTTTTGCGCCGCGGCCGGAAGCTTTTTACTTTTTGATGTGAAAAATTTCATGATTGTTTGGCAAATTCCCTGTGGATCTTTTCCTTCAGCCGCAGCGCAGCCACGCGCAGTGCTCCTTCCGGCCGCTCGAGGATGTTCGCAATGTCCTTGTATGACATCTCCGCGGCGAACCGCAATTCGAAAAGTTCCTGATCCTCGCGGCTGAACGTTGCGACGACGGCGCGCAGGCGGTGATGCGCAAGCACGTTATCCGTATCGGGGATCTCTCCCACCGCCATCTCGGCAACTTCGTCGTCATCAAAATGGGAGAACGGCGTCATCTTTTTTTGCCGATAATGATCAATGAGCGTGTTGCGTGCCATCCGCCAGAACCATACCGTGAACCTCCCTTTCTTATCATCAAAGCTTCCCACCCTCTCGATCAGTTTTATAAAAATCTCCTGTGAAAGGTCCTCGGCGATCTCGCGGGATCCGGTGCGCGAAAAGACGAACCCGTACAGCTTCGGTGCAAGCTCTTCATAGAGCACCCCCGCCGCCGCGCGGTCTCCTTTTTTCATCTTGGCCACAAGGCGGTCAAGCCGGTCTTTTTGTAGATCCTTGAGTTCCATAACGATATACGGATTATGTCCTAAAATGTTACCACTTTTGTGCCCCCTCACGGTATCGGGTTTGTGTGCATCAAGCCCCACAAGCGTTTCTGAGGGTCCTTCCCTTTTTTGCGTTGAAGCACCGTGGTCGGGCTTCCTTCGAATGCAACATGCAATAAATGCAACGTGATGTACATAGTTTAGACAGTGCCGCTTTTTGAGGAAGCTACTCATTAGACCATAGGGGTGAAGAGATTTTTGGCACTTCGGAATGCAACTTCGAAATGCAACGTAATGCTAATCGGTTATTTATTTTTGTCAGATCGAATTTTTTTTCTTAGTAAAATTTCTCCGTTATTTTGCCTGCCGCGCCCAGAATAATAATCACCTTCAAATTTATCGCCAGCCAATAGCACCTTTGTTGTTCCGTAATGTATTTGCATGCTTTGCACGGTTCCTGGCAACGGATCGTTTTGATATTGGTAAGTGAGCGTCGGGCCGCTCGGTGGAGTTCCAGCAAAGAATGCTCCATTGCTACGAGATGTCGAGCCGTCCGTTTTAAGGCAAACTTCCATTTGCGTCCATGTTTGGGCTATCTTAACAGTGACATCCTTTTCCGTGGAATCAAAAGAAGATTTTATTTTCCCAGCCCAATCTCCCGAAATGTTAGGGGTTCGAATCCCGCCGATGACTCGCAAGACCTCGATTTTCCATCCATAGTTTTCAAAAAGGAGAAATAGAATCTCGTAAAACCCGAGTACCGATGGCGCATTGATCCACCAAGGCAAATTTATTGTCAGAGCGGTCATGGACGAATAAAAAGCCCACGCTAAGGCGATTGCCAAGGCGGAAAGATAGAACGGTACAGTTTTTCTTTCGCGGGAGTCTATTGAGTAAGGGTGCATATATCTAGTGTCCCCAGCCAGCTAGGAGAAGACATGGCAAAAGCCGCTTTTCGCCTTTGTAGAACGGGCATTTTTTCACGTTCGAGCGCGTTATAAATTTCTTTTTGCGCTTTTAACTCTTTTTCAATGAGCATATACGGTTCAAGTGCTTCAACTCTGATTTTTTGATCCATAAGAGTTAGGTTCGAGCCGATGTTCGCAAAGATGTCTTTTTTCTTTTGGAGCGTGCCGTTATTAAAATGGTATTGTGCGAAGTGGCAGAAATTAAACGTCCGCTCTGAAAGCTCATTCGTATGATCTATCCGTGCTTGAGAGCCGCCAAGCTTCTGTTCAAAGCCCAGCCGCTCTTTTAGTAAATCACCCTTATAGCGCTTAAATTCTTCCGGAGAATAAAGGCCGTAATCAGCGTTTTGAGGCGAAGTATATTCTTTGTGAAGGTTATTGATGCGCGTCTGGCAATTGTTCAGGGCATCTTGAAGCGATTTTGTGATGGTTGTCTCATCGTTTACCTCCAGCTCTTGCCGATCCTTAAGGTAATCCAGTGCCACGCGAAGATAATCATCATCGATCGTTACGTCGCCCAAAATGGTATCGAATTGTTTTTCAAAATCCTCAAGGCGAATAGATTTCTGAGTGCACTTCGGATTTTTCTTTTTCGTACAGTGATAATAAATGTATTTCAAAATCTTCGGGTTCGTCATTTGCGAAACATCAGTCAGGCACTTAGGGCAAACTGTTTTATGCCGCGATGAAAATTTCTGCTTGCACTCACCGCAAATGATCTGATGCACTTCTTCGGCCGTAATCATGGAATCGCACTCGCCGCAGTGCATGAGGCCCGTAAAGGCGAATTCTCGCGTTTTTGGCTGGGCCTTTCCTTTCCGGCCCAAGAGAATTTGTCCACGATTGAATTCGTCCTCCGTGATTATCGCCGGGTGCTCGCCTTTATAAAGTTCTTTTTCGCCGGTCTCAGGATTGCGCCAGTCAAAATATCCGTAATAAAAAGGCTTATTAAATATGGCGTACATATGGCTCATGGTAAGTGGCTTACCGCCAAGCCGCTTCTTTGGCGTCGTTCTTAAGCCCCATTCATTCGTTGCGATATCGAGAATTTTTGAAACTGAATACGTTCCCGTCAAAAAGAGATCCCACATTTTACGGATCAACTCAAACCGCTCCGGATCGGCGACAATCGTTTTGTCGCCAACCTCGCCAATATTCCGATAACCGATAGGCGCAGGGCCCGGACGCCATCCCTTTGTCAGCTTTCCCTTAAACCCTCGCTTTACCGCCGAACCCTTATCGTCGGAATCTTTTTTTGCCATGCCAAATTCAAGCTGAAGGAAGAATTTGTCATCGGAATAATTGCGGTATGTTTTATGGGGTGCACGAATTTCCTTCAATGCATTTTCATCCATTGAATAAATTAATAAGCCTCCATCGACGGGGTTACGAGATAAACGATTAGGATGCCAAACCAAAATACCTTGCGCATCTCCCCTTTGGATACGACTCATCATTTCGCCGAACATCGGCCGCCCGATTTTATATGCGCTTTGAGACTCTTCAAATATCTCGATCATCCCGATACCCTCACGTGCCGCATACTCTCGAAGCTCGCGCTTTTGATCCTCAATGGACGCAACTTGCCTATCCTCGCTCTCGGAGGACTTACGACAATAGCCAAAATATTTTATTTCGGTATTTTTCATGGGTTTATAAACCTAAACGAGTTGTAAATTCTTATTTGTTACGCTAATTTTTGCAGGTATGCCATTCTTCCTAAAATCTCTATTAATCCCTTTGACTATGTTGTAGAATTCTTCATGCAATATTTTATTTCGAGAAAGAGAATTTGCTTCCGATGTTATCCCTAGGATAGTTGCCAAATGTGAATCTTGTTGCAATTTACCTTTATGACGTATTCTACCCTTTTGGATATGCGAACGATCATCCCATAATTTCTTAAACAGGTCCAATCGAGAGTTCTTTTTTTTAAGATTCATGTGAAATGAGTAAGTCGCCCGTCCATATCGCACCACGCCGTTATCAAACTCAAATTTTGCACCTGCTTCTTCAAGCACAAATTGTTTTTTCGCCTCCGAATAAATTTCTTTAAGATGCTTTCCAAAATTAAGCGGCAGAGCTATGTCAAAATACCTTGGAGCATCGCCTTCTTTATTGTTGCCACGAAAATCATCCTCTTCGTATTCCCTCAGTACTTCGATATCACATACCTTAAGAAATCCAAGAATCTCACAGCATCTGCCATAATCCATCTTTAAAAAAGGTAAATCTTCGGGGAAAATAGAAACTTCCATTTTTCCCGTCGATGATTCTCCTTGTTCTCCCGCTCGCACCTTGAACAATTCTAGAAGCGAACGCACATCGTCCATGAAACTTTCTGCGTAAGGCATCTTTATTGTTTAAAGTATACCACTCTTGGATTTACTGCCGTTTTGGAATAATATTAAGGAACAATTGAATAAGAGGCCTAACCCGTTCCGTAAGGAGCGGCAGGGCTATAAATCCTGTTGAAGATAAAGATCCCATCATGTGGGAGCATCTTCAACAGGTCATATCTCGAAAGGGATATGGGTCTCGCAAGGGATCGCTCACGTGGTGGGTTTTTTGTTACAAGATTGAAAATATAATTATTAAAATCATAAAAAATAACATGGGAATCCTATATCTTATTGGTCTGTTTATCTGCTGGAAATTATCAACGAACGATTTCTTTGTTCGGCATGACTATAATGATCCATTGGTATTTCTCGTTGTCCCTTTGATTTTAGGAGGAGCTCTTTGCGCGCTTGAAATATTAGTAATACTAGCGAGACCGTAATGAAACGCTGCCTTTCTTGCGGTAAGAAGTGCGAGACCTACGTCGAGTTCCCGAAGCGGTATATCTGTAAGCCCTTTCATAAAACATCGATTAAGGATCAACCTAAAGTTACCTAGACGTATCCCCTCATAACCTAATGCGATAATAAAACTATGAAACAAATAATCACTGCCATCATAAAAAGCTGGTTTAATGTGCTTATTATTATTCTTATCGGTTTTTCAGTTTATTGGTTTGGGATTAGGCCGGTCGAAATTAGAAAATCATGCTCTATGGTCAGGGGCCATACCGATGCGATTCCCGCTCAAGCGGCATCACCCAACTGGCCAGCTTGTCAAAACGAAGAGCCGAATCCGTGCAGTAACCCATTCCTAAACCCTCTTAATGTACCGGGTGCAAAGCCCCCGCAAAACTGTGCAACCGCCTCTGCAACCAGCTCATTTTATGTATGCAGCGGGCCAATTACAGCTCAAGCCGCAAGTGATTGGGAGAGGCCCGCATCCGCCGATCAATATGAACAGTGCCTCCGTCAAGAGGGTTTATGAGATAATATTAAAAATAACAAAAATGAACATCACGGAAGAAGACAAGATAAAATATGCTGAAAAAAAGAAGGCGTATTTATGGGATTTTGTAAAAGTGGGCCAGATATTGATATGGATGTTCACCCTTAATTTGTTTGGATTTTGGGTGGCAAATATTATTCTTGTTTTAAGTTTTATCCCCCATTTTATTTTCAGAGACAAGAAAAGCAAGAATGACGCTCAAAAAGTCGTGGAGCCTAAAGAATAAAACAGCGCGTATGATAAAAATAAAAGAAGTGTTTAAAAACAAATATACCTTTATTGCGGTCTTGCCCGTGCTCATCTTTCTCCTCTATCAAGTCAACGGCGTTTCCACGGCTCACGCCGTAAGCGGCGCATGTTCCTCACATGGCGGAGTCAATTGCAGTGCCGGAGCAGGTTTGAGCGGTAAGGCTGTTTGTAATGACGGGTGGACTAGTTCGGTAAACTTCTCGCAAGCAGATGAATGTAGGACTTCTTGTACGCCTCCAACGGCTTCAGGATGCACCAGTGAAAGCGATTACGGCGTTCTCGAATTAAAACTCGCGAGGTATGGGCATTTGGGAGAAAGCTCTTCCGACGCAGGAGCACTACTTCAATGCAGGCAACAGATAACTAGCTATCAAAGCCAACTCCAGTCTTATAATAGCTGCGTCTCAAATCTTTCTTCAAATTCAGGCAACGCGTCCACAGATCTAAATAGTTACATGCAAACATACATGCAGAATTATTGTTCGACTATCGTCTATCTTGAGGGCTTCTCTCAGATTTACCTTGAGCTGCATCGGAGTGATTCCCTTATAAAACATAGTTACCATTCCTGCGCCAGTCAAAATATCCGTAATAAAAAGGATTGTTAAAGATGGCACTTACCGATCATCGCAACTATCAGAAACAATGCTGTCTTAGCAATAGAGTTTATCTGACAAACCTAACCGCACGATCACTATTTTTGAGATCAAGAATTTCATTGGGTTGCAACGTACCAGTGGCTGAATAATTTCGGGCAGCGTTGATCTTGTTGAAATCGTCATTGGTCAAGGAGAATGTTTCGGGCAGCAACAATGTTTCTACGTAATGAGTAAAGATATTGTTTATGATTGTCTTGAAGGTTTGGTCGTCTATTGCTTCGAGCTGCCTCAAAAATGGCTCGTATGCGATTTTACTTTGGCCACCTGTGGGACTTAAAAGGACGTGCAGGTAACCATCTTTTGTAAACATGGTGGCGGTTGTCGCAATCGGCTGTTCTGGGGTATTTATCCTTTTACCTTCAAGATCGTGAAGGGGGTTAGTGAACGTCGCATAGAAAAGCGGCGCAGGAGACGGAACGACACGATGGAAATAAGAAAAGAAATCCCAATCTTTATTTTTATATGCACGAACCGCGCGTTTCCAGAAGCCGTTTTGGATCAGAAACCTCGTATACGCTGTTTGGAATTTCGATAGGTCGATCGTAACATTGCTGCCGTTCGGGAGTTGGTAAAGCTCTTGAATCCAGAATGGACGGAAGATCTCGACTTGGCTGGCAATGCTCGCAAGGTATTGGTTTTTCCGTATGCAGAATGCCAATGCCTTGAAGGCTAGTAAGAATAGTTGCTCTTGCGACGAGAAATCAATGACCATCGGATCGATTTTTTTAAAAAGTTTATTGTCGTGGTATGAGCAGAAGACGGGCAGACAGTTCGCTTTGCCGACACCTACTTGATAAAAATGCCAGCCACCCGAATCGCTGTCCATTCGGTATTCCGAACAGAAACTACCATAACTCGCTCGCAAGATGTTTTCAGGAATGAGATGACAACTCACCGTTTTATCCCGGCATCCGGGGAAGAGACAATTAAAACGCTGTAATGCACCCTGCTCTAATTTCTTCCAAATACCGGCAGGAATACCCTTGATCTCTCCCTTTGCCTTTTTGTATGCCATGCCTGCTTTAATCTCATCTTCCAGAAAGGTCAGATCGCTGCCTATATTGCGACCGCAACAGTGCTTGAATTTTCTACCGCTAGTGCAGAAGCATAAAGAATTGCGCTCGATTTTCAGAGCTTTTGCAATGAATTCTGCTATCTTTTCAGCTTCGTGTTCCTTACCGATCATTTTTTTAAATCAGGACTTCAGCGCGATCTGACGTAGGTTACAACTTCATCAAATCATTGATTTCACCTATCGCTTCTTTCTCGATTTTTGTATTCTTTATTTTTCGTTCCAAAGGGAGGATCCTCCATTCATCATATCTCCTTCCAACATCTCCATTGAATTTTCGGCTTGTGTTGTACATCCGATTGCACACCGCGAGCGTATCCTCGTAAAATTGTTTCACGCTGAATGTTATGCGGATCACATACGGCTCGCCTGTTTCTATGGTGCGGCCATCAACCCTCTTGTACCGATTTGATGTGCCCGTAAGATCGAGATGCCCCGCGGTCAGCCAATTCGGCGTGAGCGCCCATGAGATTTTTTTATCTTCGAATTCAATCTCCCGCAGCGCGTCCGTGTGAGTAAGCGAATGCCTGTAAATATAGATCAATAAGGCGGCCAATTTCCCATAGCTAGGATTCACGGATGCGTATTCTTCGCGTAGTATTTTTAAGAGGTTGGTCGAAGAATCTGCGCGATAGGCCAAGTCTCCGAGCGATTCGGCAACAGGGAATAGCATTCTTAAAAATGCCCAGTAAATATGGAGTGGCACTTTCTGTTTCGCAACGTAAGCGAGAAATTCACCTACTTCTCTTTGCAAATTACTTCGCACGCTATGAAACGCTTGGGCATCGGTTGTCGGTTTTTTTGTTATTGCCACTTTCGATTTTGGCATTTATTTACAACTTAGGTTTTTGTCTTAGGAAACCATAGGTGCAAGATGGGCACCTAATACCACCGCTTCACTCCCCCATGATGCGAGCATGTTCCGCTCCGATGCAAGCTGAAACTATAGGTGCCATCCCGGCATTGAGCGGTTGCGCCATACGGTACAATCTGCTGATGGACGGGTGAATGGACCGAAACACCATTAACGTTGAGATACGAGCTTTTAGCGACCGCTA
>DATCDU010000026.1:0-4984 GCA_036510525.1 Minisyncoccota bacterium | reverse complement strand
CCACGCCCACTCCGGAACTACAGATCAATATGCCGCGCACCTCGCTGCCGGTTCCCGCCACTTTTTCCGCCACGGCGCCGGCGAAGTCCGGATAATCGTCATTCAAATCGCTTTCGGAATTTCCAAGATCGATCACCTCGTATCCATCTTTTTTGAGGGCGCTTTTCAGCGTCTCTTTCAGATAGAATCCCCTGTGGTCCGCGCCGATGTAGATGATCATGGGCAAAAATATTTTTAGAGCAACGCCGCAACCTTCTCCACGTGCTTGATGAGCGTGCTCACGTACCCCGCTTCGTTGTCGTACCACGAAAGCACCTTCACCATGTCGCCGTCGATCACTTTAATGAGGTCGAGCGGCACCGTGGCGCCGAACTGCTGGCCGATGATGTCGGACGAGACGAGCTGGTCGCGCGTCACCTGAAGGATCCCCTGCCAGCGCGGTGATGCGGCGGCGTCGGTGAGGATCTGCGCGATCTCTTCCACCGTCGTCGCACGCTTCGCGATGAACGTGATGTCCGAAATGGAACCGGTGATGTTCGGCACGCGGAACGAGAGCCCGTCGAACTTTCCTTTGAGCTCCGGGATGGCGCGCGCGACGCTGATCGCGGCGCCGGTCGTTTCCGGAACGGTGTTCATCGCCGCGGCACGGCCCTTGCGGAAATCGTGGCCGCCGCGGATCGGTCCATCAACGAGCGCCTGCGTGGCAGTGTAGGCGTGCACGGTGGAAAGGGATGCCTTTATGATGCCGGGATTTTCGGAGAGTACCTGGATCACCGGCGACGCGGAATTCGTTGTGCATGAACCGTTCGACGTGATCGGCGCGATCTTGAAGTTGTCTTCGTTCACGCCCACGAGCACTGTCTGCCCGCTCGCGCCATCTTCGTCTTTTGCCGGCGCCGTGATCACGACGCGCTTCGCGCCCGCCGCAAGATGCACTTTCGCCTTCTCGTATTCATCGAAGAGTCCGGTTGACTCGATGACGAGATCGACATTCAACGCTTTCCACGGAAGCTGAGTCGGATCCTTTACCTGTAAAAAGTTTATCTCCTTCCCCGCAACAGTAAGCTTGCCGTTTGGAAGATCCGCTTTGATCTCCTTTTCGAACCGGCCATACACGGTGTCGTACTTCAAAAGGTACGCGAGGTTCTCCACATCGCCGAGGTCGTTGATGGCAACGATATCTATGTTCGGCAGCTCAAACGCTGCCTTAAAGAACAACCGACCGATCCTGCCAAACCCGTTGATCGCGACGCGCACATTCGCCATATATTTATGAAAAATCGTTAAAAGTTTATGTTAGGTGACTGTTCCCTCTATTATATAGTGAAAAGCCCCCGAACCCCAAGCGGTGGGCCTATTGCTCCTGAGCCGGGCCAATCGTCACCGTATCCCCCACCTTTATATTGTATTTCGCCACGGTGCCCGCGTTCACTTCCAAAACCTTGTCGGTGTTGGCGGGCGAGCTATAAGTAGGGAGCTGCCACAGCTGGGTGCCCGGCCCGGGCGCGGGAACATCCTGCGCAAAACCGTCGACCGTGTTGCCGCTGATCCATATCATGTCCAAGGCAAAGTTCATATCTTTCATCCAGAATGTCTGGGTGGTGCCGGTGCTGAAAGTGAACAGCATTCCATCGTTCGCGCCGAGCGATGTGCGGAACGAAAGGCCGCGCGTCTGCTCAAGCGACGAGGATGCGATCTCGACGTTGAACATAGTGCCGTCAATACTCAGGCCTTCGGTGTTGAGATCAGGATTCTCCGCCGGATTGGTGGCTGCCCCCACGGCGGGATCAGAAGAGCCGGAAGCGCTGCCTGACGACGTCGAGCTCGCGATGGAAACGTTCGCGCGCGGAAGCGGCGGATTCGCCGTGCCAAAATACACATGCCACCAAATGCCGATGGCGATGATAAACAGGACGAGGGAGGCGGCGAACAATATGATCATCGTTTTTTTGTCGCGCGACATTACTCTATATATTAGCATCCGGCGCGGCGTTGCCAAAGCGCAGGCCGAATGCAACGATCCCGAATGCGACTGCTACATTGAGCGACTCCTTCTTGCCCATCATCGGGATCTCGAGGATCTGGTCCGCGGCGCGCAGGATGGATGGCGGCAATCCCCTTACCTCGTTGCCGAGGATGAGCGCCGCGCGAGTGTCCGTGTCCGCGAGTTGCTTCATGCGCCCAATTTTATAATACGGCACCGATCGCTTTGATTGTTCGAGTGCGAATATCTGGTAGCCATCTTTTTTCAAACGCTTGATGACCTCCATCGTCGTCTTTGCGGATTCCCACGGAATATACTTCTCGGCGCCAAGCGCGACCTTGGCAAAATCCGCGCGCACTTCTTTGAAGCGGTCCAGTGGCGCCGGCGTGATGCCGCACAGGAAGATCTTTGTGACGCCGGCCGCGTCCGCCGTGCGGAAGATGGATCCCACATTGTGGACGCTCCGGATATCGTGCGCGATGACGGCGAGCTGCATCCCTCTATAATAACTCCACCCTCCGCGCCCGGCTAATTCTCGAAGAATGCCCCCGCCGGGCCAGTTAAAGTGAATTTTGCATTGAGAAGCGATGGATCGCTAAATCCTCCGCCCGCGGTGTTCATTTCATTCCCATAGAACTGAACGCTCGCCGCGGTAAGTGGGTTTCCCGTCTGCGCGGTGAATACCCAGTGATACATATGGCCAGGAAGAAGCACAGGTAATGACGAGGCAAAGGAAAATGTCGGTGTTCCCGCGCACGCAAAGCCGCTGTTCGTATTATCGGCCGGCGTGTCGCCAAGGGAAGCAAGGTCATATTCATCGAACACATCCAGAGTGCACCACGGGCCATCTTGATTCTTTGCTCCGGTTTTGAAGTCTGTGGTGAAGAGTGTTATGGACTGAAGCGCGGAAGGGAACGCCACCGTGAAATATTGATACGCATAGTTGAGGTCCGGACTTAATAGGTATGGAGTAAATCCCGGTGGAATATCCCACGTCGTTGATGCCACAGCAGAAACATCGCCATAATTGTCGACGGCGCGGATACCGATAAGATAGGTATAGCCCGGCACAATGGGAAACGCGCCCGGCGCCATCCAATTGTCATCGGAAAGCGAGGTGGAAGTTGAGTAATTCATCTCATAGCTCAGTGGATTTCCCGCCCAGTCGGGATCGGTGGAGGTTGACCATGAGGGGGTGAGCTGCATATTTAACTCGTCAAAACTTTCTGTGATGTCCCCCGGCGATGTAAGCGGCGGCGGCGCGAGTGTAGATGTGGCACCTACCCCTCCCATCGTTATGAACGGAAAGAATGTGCTCGTGGTTTCCACGCCGCCCGTGCCATAGATGAAATTATGCGCCATCGCCACGCCGACGGTCGTGCTCGCCGTGCCGGCGAGGATCACACTGCGGTTCTGATAATCCTGCAGAGTGGTAAGGCGATAATAAAAATATGGCTTCAAGGGAATGGAAAGTCCGCTGAATGTTGCCGTCGCCATGACGGCCGTGAACGGCGCATTGTCGGAGATCGGAAACTGCTCCACCATCGCGGTATAATTACTGTCTTTGAATTCCTGCAATGCTACGTGGGACGCAAAATACGTCCCGTCACTTACTTTTCCCTCGAGCGTGAGCGTAGTGAGCATGCCGGAGAATCCATTTCCCAAATCGAACCAATTATCGTCATAAAAACTGTACGGAGAATTTACACTGTCATCGAACTGCTCGAAAAGAGTTCCGCTTTGCGGTGCGGCCGGCGCGGTGGAGGTCGTTGTAGTCGCTGAAGATACTGCGTCAGCGGTGCTGGACGCGTCGGTGGCATCATCGGTCGAGGTGGAATCGTTATCCAACGCCGTAGACGATGCCGTGGATGATGATATGGATGCAGGTAGTGTAACGGCGGGCGTCACCGAAACGCCGCCGGAGAAAACAATGACGCTCGTGCTCGTCGCATTTGTTGTTATCGCTGTCGTCGTAGTGGTCGTGGTTGCGACGTCGTATGCACCCAACACTTCTCCCGCAGCCATTGATGTCATCGTGCCGTTGTCCGAAAGATACCATTTTCCCGCCGTCATGTCGGTGTACCCTGAGATCGGTTCCGGATCGTACGCGGAAAACGTCCCGTCGGCGTTCACCGTGTCCATCGCAAAATGAACGTGCGTGCCGGGATGCGCCGCACACGCGAGGCCGGCGACGAGCCCGGTGTCGCCGACGAGCCCGATCGTCTGCCCTTGCCGAATGGCCGTGCCCGTCGCCACGATCGTAATGCTGTCCGGGATCATGTGCGCGTACCGGCTCACGATATTCCCGCCATGATCGATGATGAGCTCCGTGCCGTATCCCCCGTTGTATCCCTCCTGACTTAGGAACATCGCCGTTCCGGAAGCGGCCGCGACCACCGCTTTTCCATAGGCATCGCAGCCGTTCTGTGTAAGATCAAGAGCGTAGCTATCCTTTTTGATATGGGTGGGCGGCGTGTCATACCCTTGGGTCACCACAAAGCTCTGCCCTTTCGCATAGGGTAATTTAACTATGGGTGGTGCCGATGCGGCGGCAAAAGAATGTGCCGGGATGACGAGCGCGACGCACGCAAGGATGATGGGCCATTTTTTTATCATGGAAGTATGCCGATCAAATCGTTATTTTTGAGAGAAACGTTTCGAGCATGTCGTCGCATTGCGTATCGCCATCGGCGCTTTCTCCGATCACCGATGGGGCGATCTCATACGCGTGGCGAGCGCTAAAGAGATAGACGAGCGTCGTTGGCATGTTGTCTATCGTCCCCGTCCACTTCACTCCGCCGCCGCCGTTCACGGAAACATCTTCGCTCGATCGTTCGGCGACGATGAGGCTCGGGTCCGCGCCAATGCGATGCGCGATCCAGTCCGCCGCGTCCGTCTCCGACGTGAATGGAAATGCCGAGACCTCGATCTTGCACGATGCGTCCGGCGAGGATGCGGCGGGATGTAACGCGATGGTATCGCTTCCAGTTCGTTCAATGT